>JBJSZP010000584.1:0-795 GCA_046090365.1 Planctomycetia bacterium | reverse complement strand
CCGCTCCGGGCTTGTTGGGGGAATCATCCCGTTGCCAGCCGCAAAGCCACGGCACACGCCGCCTCAAAGGCGTCGAGGTCGAGCTTCTCGTGCGTGGTGTGGATCTCCATCTGGCCGCAGCCGAGCGTGACGGTGGGGATGCCGTTGGCCGCCATCCAGTTGGCGTCGAGGCCACCGTTCGAGATCTCGAGCCGCGGCACGAGGCCGATCGCCTTCACGGCCTCCCGCGCGGCCACGACGCAGGGCTCGTCGTCGTCGAGCCGGAAGGCCTCGTAGTCGAGCCGGCCTTCGATCGTCACCTTTCCCGTCTTGCCGTCGACGCTTCTGATCCGCTTCGCGGCCTCCTTGAACGCTGTCTCGATGGCCTTCACGATCCGATTGCGGAAGGCGGGGTCGTGCCCCCGGGCCTCCGCCTTGAGGGCGGCCGACTCGGCGACCACGTTCGTGGCCGACCCGCCCTGGATCGTGCCCACGTTGCTCGTGCCGCGCTTGCCCCCCTTCTCCACGAGCCCATGCCAGCCGTCCTCGACGAGCGACGCGATCGCCAGCGACGCGATCGCCACCGCCGACACGCCCTTCTCCGGCGCCACGCCCGCGTGGCTCGGCGCTCCCTCGATGCGGATGTCGAGCCGATGGCCCCCGGTGGCGCCGACGGTGATCTTCTCGACGGCCCCGCCGTCGAAGTTGAAGGCCAGCTTCGGCCGGCCGAGGTCGGCCGCCTTCACGAACCGCGCCCCGTAGAGCCCCACCTCCTCCTGGATCGCGAACAGGAACGTGAGCGGCGGGTGGGGCAGC
>JBJSZP010000583.1:0-8194 GCA_046090365.1 Planctomycetia bacterium | reverse complement strand
GCGTGTTGGAGGGTAAGCGAATGGCTAGCGGCGACACTGGAAATGTCGTGCCCCGAAAGGGGTTGTGGGTTCGAGTCCCATGCCCTCCGCTGCTTCACGCCGGCAATGCCCTCCTGGCCATTGCCGGCTGGGCCCGAGAGTCCGCCATCCGGGCGGCTGGTCGACGCGCGTGCCGGGCAGAGCAGTGGGCTGGCCCATCTGGGAAGTTTGCGCTAGGCGCCTCCATCGGCGGGATGGCCTGATCGACGCGCATGGCCGTCCTGCTCGACATCAAGAACGCCTCGAAGCGGTATGGCGACCAAGTGCTCCTCGACGACACGTCGGCCACGATCACCGACGACGGCAAGATCGGGTTCATCGGCCGCAACGGCGCCGGCAAGAGCACGCTCCTGAGGATCATCCTCGGCGAGGAGGAACTCGACTCGGGCGAGATCGTGCGCCACCCGCGGCTGAAGCTCGGCTACCTCCGGCAGCACGATCCCTTTTTGCCCGGCGAGACGGCCCTCGAGTTCCTGATGCGGGACAGCGGCCGCCCCGACTGGAAGTGCGGCGAGGTGGCGGGGGATTTCGAGCTCACGACGCACCACCTCGAGGGCCCGGTGCAGAAGCTCTCGGGCGGCTGGCAGACCCGGCTCAAGCTCGCGGCCCTGCTGCTGCACGAGCCGAACCTGCTCCTGCTCGACGAGCCGACGAACTTCCTCGACCTGCGCACGCAGATCCTCCTCGAGCACTTTCTCAAGGGCTACCGCGAGGCCTGCCTGATCGTGTCACACGACCGGGCGTTTCTCGGGGCCACCTGCGACCAGACGCTCGACCTCTCGCACGGCCGGCTGACAGTGTTTCCCGGCAAGGTCGAGGCGTTTCTCGCTCACCAGCGCGAGCAGGCGCTGCACGCGGAGCGGACCAACGCCGCCGTGCTCGCCAAGCGCCGGCAGCTCGAGGACTTCATCTCCCGCAACAAGGCCCGCGCCTCCACCGCCTCGCGGGCGAAGTCGAAGAGCAGGCAGCTCGAGAAACTGGAACTGGAGGAGATCGTCGCCGACGCCCCGACCGCGGCGATCCGCTGCCCGATCGTCGCGCCCCGGCAGGGGCCGGCCGTGCGCTGCCGAGATCTCGCGGTCGGCTACCCGGCCGCGGAGGGTCTCCCGGCTCGCACGATCGCCTCCGGGATCGACGTCGAGATCGTGCATGGTTCCCGAGCCGCGATCGTCGGCGACAACGGCCAGGGCAAGACGACGTTTCTGCGCACGCTCGTCGGCTCGCTCGAGCCGCTCGCCGGCCACGTAAAGTGGGGCTACGGATGCGAGGTGGGCCCCTACGCCCAGCACGTCTACACGAGCCTGCCGGCCGACGACACCGTGCTCGGCCACCTCGAACGGGCGGCCCGCCTCGGCACGAAGCAGCAGCAGATCCTCGATCTCGCCGGCGCGATGCTCTTCCGGGGGCGGGCGGTGGAGAAGCGGATCGCCGTGCTCTCCGGCGGCGAACGGGCGCGGCTGTGCCTCGCGGGGTTGCTCCTCGGACCATACAACGTGCTCGTGCTCGACGAGCCGGGGAACCATCTTGACGTCGAGACGGTCGACGCCCTCGCCCGGGCGCTCGTCGACTACGCCGGCACCGTGATCTTCACGAGCCACGATCGCTCCTTCATGAATACCGTGGCCACGACCGTGATCGAGGTCCGCGACGGGCGGGTGGTGAACACGCTCGGCAGCTACGCCGACTACCTCGCGGGAGTGAACCGCGAGATCGACGCGGCCGAGGCGGCGGGCGGACGTGGCAGGCGGGCCGCAGCTCCCGGCCGGGGCGGGTCGCCGGCTCCAGGAGGACCGCGGAAGCCGGCAGGTCGTGGGGAGCGGGAGGTGCGGAAAGAGATCGCGAACCTCGAGCGCACGATCGGCCGCCTCGACGCCGACAAGCGGGAGCGGCAGCAGGCACTCCTCGAGGCCACGGACCCCGCCGAGGCGCTCCGGCTCCATACGGCGATGACGGAGGTGGCCGACAAACTGGCCGCGGCGGAGGAGCGGTGGCTCGCGCTCCAGGAGGAGCTCGGGCAGACGGCCGGGTGACTGCTTCCCGAGGACAGCCGTCCCGGCTGCCATGCCGGCACGATCGCGGACAGGCGGGACGCCCGTCCTATGGGGTGATATCCTACCGAGGCCTGTGGAGCATGCGCATGGACTCGATCAGCCGCCACGAACAGTTGCTGCGTGTCTTCCATCTCGTCGACATGCTTTTCGGGGCCCGGCGGCCGCTCTCGATCGCGGAGCTCAAGCAGGGCCTCCGCGACCGCGGAGTGATCGACGAGATGTCCGACAAGAACATCCGCCGTGACGTCGACTTCCTCTCCAAGTTCGGCTACGCGGTGAAGCGGTCGCAGGTGAAGACGCCCCGGGGCACCACCTGCCAGGCCTGGTCGATCGAGCCGGGCCGCGGCAAGGGGGAGCTGTCGTCGCCCGCCGTATCGCTGCCGGAGCTCCTGTCGCTCGTCGTGGCCCGCGAGTTCCTCGCCCCGCTCGCCGGCACGTTCTACTGGCGCGGCATCAGCCAGCTCCTCGCCAAGGTGGAGGGCATCGCCACGCCCGAACTCCTGGCCTACGTCGAAGCGCACAAGGAGGGGCTCGTGGTGCATCCACGCCGGGGCGCGGCGAAGTATGCCTCCCGGATGCTCAACGCGATCAACCGGGCCATCCTCGGCTCGCTCGAGCTCGCGATCCGCTACCAGGGCCTGGCCGACGAGGCGCCGAAGCGGATCGTGATCCGCCCGGAAGCCCTCGTGGTGTACGACGGCAGCGTGTACATCGCCGGCCATCGTGCCCCCGGGAAGAGCACGCCCCGCGGCGATGACGCCATCCGGTTTTTCAAACTCGACCGGATCCTCGACGCGAAGCCGTCGGCGAAGACGTTCACGCGGCGTGGCGACTCGGTCGACGCCCTCCTCGCCGACAGCATCACGCTGTTTCGCTCTCCCGATCCGCCGCGGGCCTATCGCCTCCGGATCGATGCCGCCCGGGCCCGCTGGGCGCGTGAAAAACCGTTTCATCCGCGGCAGCGCGTCGAGGAGGCCGACGACGGTGCGATCCTCGTCGAGATCGACCGCGCCTGGGACGAGGAGATGATCCCGCAGTTGCTCGCGCTCGGTGAGCACGTCGAGGTGCTCGAGCCCGAGGACGTACGCGACCGGCTTCTCGAGTCGGCCCGCCGGATCGCCGCCAGATACATGTGCCAGCATCTCCGCTCGTTCGAGGAATCCTATGTCGAGCAATGAGCGTCTTGGCCTGCGGTCGCGCCGACAGTTCGGGGTGGAGTCGCTCGCCGCGGTGGCGGCTTCGTCGGGGCTTCTGCAATCCGCCCGTGGCCAGGCGGTCGTCGATGCCGACGCGGGCATCCTCGCCGACTACGCCCACGCCCGCGACCCTGCCACCCGCATCGAAGTCGTGGCCGAGGGCGAGCTCGCCGGCGGCCGGTTTCGCACGCACCGGCTCGTCAGCCAGACGTGGCGGGGCACCGAATGGATGCACGAGCTTTCCATCTTCACCCCGGCAGGGCTGCCCGCCGATGCGGGCACGATGCTGCTCTGGATCGACGGAGGCAAGGGAGGCCGCCTGCACGAGCTGGGTGCGACGCCGGGCGACGCCGTGAAGACGCTGGCAACCGTCGCCACCGCCGCCGGGCTGCCCGCGGCCGTCGTCCGCCAGGTGCCGTTTCAGCCGATGTTCGACGGCCTCCTGGAGGACGATCTCATCGCCCACACGTTCGTGGAGTATGCCCGCACGGGCGATCCCTCGTGGCCCCTCCTGCTCCCGATGGTGAAGGCCGCCGTGGAGGCGATGACGGCGGCCAGCACGGCTGCCCGCGACGCCTGGGGAATGGCGATCGATAGCTTCGTCGTCACGGGGGCGAGCAAGCGAGGCTGGACCACCTGGCTCACGGCAGCCGTCGACGAGCGGGTGCGCGGGGCGATGCCGATGGTGATCGACATGCTCTCGATGGAGCAGCACGTCGCGCTCCAGCACGCGAGCTTCGGCGGCATGTCGGAAGAGCTCGAGCCCTACACGAGCGTGGGCATCGAGAAACTGCTCGGGTCGCCGCGGGGCCGCGAATTGATCGAGATCGTCGATCCCTATGCCTACCGCGACCGCATCGTGCAGCCCAAGCTGATCGCCCTCGGCACGAACGATCCCTACTGGCCGCTCGAGGCGCTCGACCTCTACCTCGGCGGCCTCGCGGGCCCGCGCTGGGTGTCGTATGCGCCGAACGCCGGCCACGGCCTGCCGGCGATGCGGGTGGGCGGCCTCGTGGCGGCGCTCGGCCGGCATGTCGCGGGGGTGGATCGGCTGCCCGAAATCGACTGGGCGTTCGAGCCCACGGCCGCCGGCGCGGCCTGCGTCGTGCGGGCGACCCCCGCCCCCGCCGAGGTGCTCGTGTGGCGGGCCGCCTCCGACTCGCGCGACTTCCGCAGGGCCCGCTGGACGCCGACCCCGCTTGGCCAAGCCGACGGCGCCTGGCGGGCGGAGGTCGACCGGCCCCAGCGCGGCTTCCAGGCGGCGCTCGTGGAGTGCCGCTATCCGCGCGAGCCGCTGCCGCTCCTGCTCACGACGAGCGTGCACGTCCAGCGAGCCTCGGCCTAGGCCCCCGGGAAACCTCGATGGATCGACTCCCGCCGCTCTCGCCCGCCGCACTCGCCACCCGCGTCGCCGCCGCGCCCAAGGCGGAACTCCACGTCCACATCGAGGGCACGCTCGAGCCGGAGCACGCCTTCGCCATCGGCCGCCGCAACGGCATCCCCCTGCCCTTCGAGTCCCCGGAGGCGATGCGGCGGGCCTATGCGTTCAGCGACCTGCAGAGCTTTCTCGACGTCTACTACGCCGCCGCCGCGGTGCTCCGCACCGAGGAGGATTTCCACGACCTGGCGTGGGCCTACCTGGAGCGGGCCCACGCCGACAACGTCGTGCGGGCCGAGATCTTCTTCGATCCGCAGACGCACACGGCCCGTGGCGTGCCGTTCGAGACGGTGGTGCGGGGCCTCGGCCGGGCCCTCGACCGGGCTCGGCGCGAACTCGGCCTCTCGGCGGCCCTGGTCATGTGCTTCCTGCGGCACCTGTCGGAGCGCGACGCCTTCGAGACGCTCGAGCAGGCGGAGCCGTTTCGCGATCACTTTCTCGGCGTGGGACTCGACTCGGGCGAGCGGGGCAACCCGCCGGAAAAGTTTCGCGAGGTGTTCGCCCGCTGCCGGCGGCTGGGCCTCCACGTGGTGGCGCATGCCGGTGAGGAGGGGCCGCCGGCCTCGATCACCGGCGCCCTCGACGCCCTCGGCGCCGAGCGGATCGACCACGGCGTGCGCTGCCTGGAAGACGACGCCGTCGTGGCGCGGCTCGTGCGCGACAGGATTCCGCTCACGGTGTGCCCGTTCTCGAACGTGAAGCTCCGCGTGGTCGACACGCTCGAGCGGCATTCGCTCCCGCGGCTGCTCACCGCAGGGCTGCGGGCCTCGGTGCACTCCGACGATCCGGCCTACTTCGGCGGATACGTCAACCAGAATCTTGTCGACTCGTGTAGCCGGCTCGGGCTCACGGCGTCTGACGCGTACACGCTGCTCCGCAACAGCCTCGAATCGAGCTTCCTCGAGCCCTCGGAGATCCGCCGCCACGTCGAGCGGCTCGACGAGGTGTTTTATACGCCGCAGGACATCAGTGCCCCGAGCGGGACCTCGACCCAGTCGGGGCGATTGCGGAGTTCGTAGGCCAGTTCGTAGAGCGCCTTGTCGAGCTTGTAGATCGAAAGGATCGCTTCGGCGGCACGCTCCTCGGCCGGCCACCACGGCTGGCCAGCCGCCACGGCGCGATACGCCGCGAGATAGGAGGCCTCGAGCAGCCGGAGGTGGGCCGCGTCGTACCCCATGGAGCCGACGCGGGCCGCATGGCGGAGCAGGTAGTCGAACGACCGGCACATTCCGGCCACGTCTTTCGCCGCGGTCGTCTTCCTCCGCCGGTCGGCGAGCGACCGGCCCGGCTCCCCCTCGAAATCGATCACGAGCAGTTCCGGCGCGGGCGGGCGCACCAACACCTGCCCGAGATGATAGTCGCCGTGGATCCGGATCAGGGCGGCCCACGGCTCGACAGTGGCGAGGCGGCCGAGCGCAGCGGCGATCGCGTCGCGCCGCTCGAGCAAGTGCTCCGTGGCCGTGGCGACGGCCGGCGGCAGCGACGGGAGCCGCGCTTCTGCGAGGGAAAACACGTGCGTCGCATGGGCGAGCATCCGCTCGGCCTCGGCCTGCCGGTCGGCCGCGGAGGCGTGCTCGGGTGCGAAGGCCGCGAGGTCGGGCCGTGATGCGAGCGATCGATGCATCTCGGCGGTTGTGCGGCCGAGTGCAGCCGTGATGCCGAGGATCTGTTGCCGATCCGGCCCGGTAAGCCCACCGCCGGCGACGAGCGGCACGAGGTGATCCCAGGCGGTCGTGCTCCCGGGGGCAAACTCGTGCACCGTCGCGACGGCGATCGAGTCGCCTGCCGCGGGGGCATATTCGAGCCAGCCCAGGAACCGAGGCGTCGCCGCCCATAACGCGTGGCGGGCGAAAAATTCCCCCAGCTCCACCTCCGGCTGGATGCCCGGCCGGCAGCGGCGCAGCAGCTTCACGGCGAGCGAGCCGCCCGCGTGCTCCACGAGCAGCGAGGTATTCGACGCGTCGTTTCCGAGCGACGAGACGCGGACTGTGTCGCCGGGTAACGCCGGAGCCGCAGGGAGGGCGGGGCGACCGCGAAACACGCCGTGACGGCCCGCGATCGCCCCGCCGGCTCGGATCGCTTCGACGAGCCAGGCGGCGAAGCGCGGGTCGAGTGCCGCATCGGCACCGTCCGCAAGCGGCGCTACGTAGCGGTCCGTTGCATCCAAGGTGGTGGCGTCGAGCAGCGCGAGGGAGATATCCGTGCCGGGAATGATCGCCTCGTCGCCGATCGCCACGTGGGACAGGGCCGCTCCCTTCCCGGCAAACCAGCGGGCTTGCGGCAGCCAGGCGGCGATGCGGGCGGCGTCGATCACACGGCCTCCGGCTCCTCGCTGGCAGCCGCCGCGGCCGACAGCCGGTAGACCTGCACGGGGTGCTCGGGCGAGCACTCGATCTCGATCCCATCGCTCGGCCAGACTTCATCCGCCCCGGTGAGCAGGTCGTGCGCGGCGATCGCGGGGGCATTCGCGAGGCCGAGCGGGGTGAAGTCGAGTGCGAGCCGCCCTCGGCGTGTTTCCGCCGGCTCCATGTTCACCACCGCGAGCACGGTGTTGCCCGTCGCCGGATCGTGGCGGCACCAGGCGAGCAGGTGCTCGTCGTCGATCGCCTGCACGAGCGGCGGCCGCGCCCGCTGCAGGGCGGGCTCGGTGCGCCGGATCTCGTTGAGCCGTCGGATGAACGGGGCGAGGCTCTCGGGCGCGTCGAGGTTCCAAGGCTTGATCTCGTACTTCTCCGAGTCGAGGTACTCCTCGCTGCCGGGCTCGCGGGGCGTCGACTCGAGCAGCTCCATCGCCGGGCCGTAGATGCCCCAGTTGCCCACGGAGAGCGCCGCGAGCGTGAGCCGCACCTCGAACATCCCCGGCCCGCCCCGCTGCAGCGTGGCGTGGAGAATGTCGGGCGTGTTGGGCCAGAAGTTCGGGCGGAAAAAATCGGCCACGGGCGGCGTCGTCACCTCCACGAGATAGGCGGCGGTCTCCTCCTTCTCCGTCCGCCACGTGAAGTAGGTGTACGACTGGGTGAAGCCGAGCTTCGCAAGTCGATACATCGTCTTCGGCCGCGTGAAGGCCTCCGAGAGAAACAGCACGTCGGGGTGCGTGCGGTGGATCTCGGCGATCAGCCACTCCCAGAAGGCGAACGGCTTCGTGTGGGGGTTGTCGACGCGGAAGATCTTCACGCCCTGCTCGACCCAGAACCGGAACACGTCGCGGACGGCCTCCCACAGCCGCCGCCATTGCTCGCACTGGAAGTCGAAGGGAACGATGTCCTGGTATTTCTTGGGGGGATTCTCGGCGTAGGCGATCGTGCCGTCGGCCCGGTGGCGAAACCACTCGGGATGCTCGCGCACCCAGGGATGATCGGGGGAGCACTGCACGGCGATGTCGAGGGCGATCTCCATGCCGAGCGCCTCGGCCCGCCGGCGGAGGTGCTCGAAGTCGGCGAACGTGCCGAGCGCGGGATGGATCGCGGTGT
>JBJSZP010000582.1:0-4647 GCA_046090365.1 Planctomycetia bacterium | reverse complement strand
GGCCCGTTCGGCCTCGACCGGCAGGTGCTCACGGCCGCGCTCGTGTTTCAGATGCCGGCCCAGCGGCGCGACGCCCGCGGCCGCGTGGCGGCCACGCAGTCGCAGATCGTGCAGATCGATCGGCAGCTGCAGTTTGCCGAGGACCAGATCCGGGCCGAGATCCAAGACACCTACTCGGCCCTCGAGCGGGCGTATGAGTTTCACAAGCAGGCGGCCCAGCGGCTCGACCTGGCCCAGGTGGTGGCCCGCGCCGAGCGGGAGCAGCTCCGGCTCGGCCGCAGCGACGTGCTCCGCGTGACGCTCCGCGAGCAGGCGAAGTTCGACGCCGAGATCTACGAGATCGGCGCCCGGCAGGAATACTGGCGGGCCGAGAGCGACCTCCGCGCCGCCGACGCCTCGCTCGGCCCCGAGAGCTGCGGCTTCCCCGACACCATGCGGCTCTGCAAGTAGGACAGGTTCCGGCCCGTCCTACGCCACTTCCACGATCCCCAGGCGGGCCAACTGCGGCAGGCTGCTCTTCACGAACGCATCGCACGCCTCGGTGATCAGGCGCCGCCGCTCGCCAGGATCGGTCACCGGCGCGCCCTCCTTCTGGATCGACCTGCCACTGCCCGCCAGCCGCGACTCGATCCGCTCCGCGAGGCCCGCTCGGCCACCGCCCGCCAGCTCGTGCAGGATCGCACCGTCGAGATCGCCGAGCGTGTGGCCCGTGCCCGTCTTGGGGCTGGCGAGCGCCAAGGGCCGGCCACCGAGCGCGTCGATGGCGAGGATCGCCCGATTGAACCCCCCGGGCACCGAGACGGCCCCGTCCAGCGCGGCCGGCGGCGGCTCGAGCGGGCCGGCCGTCACTTCGAAGATCCCCATCGCCACGCCCGCATCGACGGCGCGGATCACGTCGGCGGCAGGCGTGCCCTGCACCTCGGGCGCGGCCGCGATCTCGGAGAGCCGCCGGCTGCGGCCGCCAAGCTGGGCCAGCAGTTTCTCATAGAGCGGGCCCTGCACGGTGGAGGTGACGACACCGAGATTCACCTGGTGGGGGAGCGTGATCCCGGGCCGGCTGACGTGGAAGTGGAGGTCGTCGGCGGTCGCGAGCCGCGCTGAAACGTCCTCGGCCACCTGCGGCTCCTTCGCGTAGACGTCCCAGCGAAACGCCGTGTTGGCACAGAAATCCTTGTGGGCCTCCGTCACGAGCCGGTTGCTCGTGGTGCGGAACAGCTCCTGAAACTCCGGCCGCACGCAGAGATCCCAGAAGTTCGTAAACACCGGGAGGCTGCCCACGAACGCGAGGCCCGCCCGGCCGAACATCCCGGCCACCTCGCTGAAATAGAAGCTCGTCCAGTGCTCGTTGAGATACTCGTGGGCGAGGTAGCGGATGTCCTGCTTGAGAAGCCCGTCGACATAGGCGGCGGCCTTCGGATTGTCTTCGAAGTAGCGGGCGTGGCGATCGCGGATAAACACGAGATAGGCGAGCGCGTCGCGCACCTTCTGCACGCTGTCGCCCTGCCGCAGTTGGGCATACTGCCGGAGGATGCCGCGGATCGGCTGGAGGTGGGCCCAGCCGGGCATCGAGTTGTAGCTCACGAGCAGGAGCCCGCCCGGGGCGAGCCGCGTGCGGGCGATCTCGAGGATGTCGCGCCGGACGTCGTCCGACACCCAGCTGAACACGCCGTGCAGGGCGATGAACTCGAACGTGCCGAGGTCGGCCGGCAGACCTGTGAAGTCCGACGTGATCACCCGCGCATTGCCGAGCTGGGATGCGGAAATGTCGCGCTCCACCAGGCGGGTGTGGTCGGGATTGACGTCGACGCCGACGAATTCGCCGTGCGGATTCGCGGCGGCGAGCGTCGTGAACGAGCGACCGAGGCCGCAGCCCAGTTCCAGGTAGCGAAACTTCGCCGTCGTCGACGGAGGCACGACACGATTGAGCGAGGCGACGTAGCGGAGGGCCACCGGGGCCATGTTCGGATAGAACCCGGGAATGTAGGCGACGTCGGTGATGTAGCCGGCCGAATGCGCAGTCATGGAAAAGCAGCTCCGTGAGGGGGGGCCGGGCCAGTATGACGGCTGCCCTGCACACGGCAACAGGCCCGCGGCTTGCCGGAGGACGGGCTCGAGCCCGTCCTAGGCGTCCGCCGTCAGCTTCCGCCACTTCCGCACGAGCCGGCGCCGCACGCTGGCCGCCTCGGCGGGCAGCCGGTGCAGCCCCAGCGCCCGCGCCACCGTCCGCCGGCGGGCCACCGGCTCCACCGGCGTCTCGAAGATCTTCGTGAACTGGTCGAGAATCGCGTCGGCGACGGCGCAGGCGGGCACGCGGTTGTCGCGGAGCCAGGGCCGGGCCAGGAGCGCTGCATGGAGGCCGGGATCCCGGTCCACCGCCACCACGCGCTCCACCAGATCGTCGAGCGAGCGGCGCGTGAGCGGCCCCTGGTCGTGCACCGAGAGAAAACTCCGCGTGTCGAAGTCGCGGCCCACGAGCGGATCGCCCCAGTAGATCGGGATCGAGTCGACGAGCATCGGCTCGACGATCTTCTCCGTGGTGTAGCCGGGGTGCGACTCGTTTTCGAAGGCGATCGTGAACTTGTAGTCCGCGAGGAAGGCCCGCTTGTCGGCCACCCGCTGCCCGAGCGTGTTCATCACCTTGCCGCCCGAGTCCACCGGCTTGTAGCGCGAGAGCCGGCGGAAGAACTCGTTGCGGGCCCGGCAGAGCGGATTCGAGACCACGAACGCGCAAAACTTAGTCTTGCGGGCGAGCACGGCGGCGGGGTCGTAGCCAGCGGGCTTCAGGAGCGCCTCGGGGGCCACGTAGAACGGCCAGTGGGGCAGGCGGAAGTGCCGCGGGTGGGCCGTGTGCTCGAACGTGAAGGCCCAGTCGCAGGCCTGCCAGTCGGGCGGCAGGTTTTCGCCGGTGTAGAAGATCCGCACACAGTCGTAGCGCAGAAACTCCTTCCGCCGCCGGCCCACGTAGGCATACACGACGTAGTCGGGGTGGTCGCAGATCTCGAGCCGGAAACGCCGCCCGAGCAGCCGCGTGAAGAAATTGTCGCCGGTGTCGAAGCTGTCCCAGAACCCGACGAACTTGATGCGGATCGGAGGACGCGGATCGGGTTCACCGACGTGCGTCATCGCCTACCGGATCGGCACGAGCGGCGGATCGACGAACGGCGCCGGCCGGGCGGGGGCAAGCGGCTGCAGCGCCGGGGCGGCAGCGGGCGCCGCCACGGGCACGGGCGATTGCACGGGCACCGGCGCCTGCACGGGCGGGGCCGCAGCAGCCTGCGGCACGGCCGACACGCGGGGAGCGGGCTGGGCCGCCTGAGCCGAGCGGGCATTGAGGGTGTCGATCAACTGCTGCACCTCGGGCCGGATGCCGAGGCCGCGATTCTGAAACACGTCGGCCGGCGTGACGCCAAACCGGCCGTAGAGCATCGAGTTGGCATTGTTGTCGACCGAGATGTCGGAGCCGCCGAGTGACACGCCGAGAAACAGCCCGCGGCTGCGGGCGTAGGAATAGATTTCGGCGCCGAGGCGGGCATCGGTGCCGGCATTGGCCTGGCGGCCCACCGGCCCGGCGGCGATCGACGCATCGGCGCCGAGCGTCACCTTCTGCCCGTTGAGGATCCCCTCGAGGCTGCGGGGCGTGGCGAAGACGAGCACGATGTCGGCCGCCTGCACGCCGGCCTGGAAGCCGAGGCTGCCGCCCCCCATCGTCACGAGCACGGGCGCCGTCCACGTGCGGTCGGGCTTCCGGACGCTGAGCACGCCCTTGCCGTAGTTCACCCCGAGGATGAAGCCGCCCTTGATCATGTTGGGGAAGATCGCGATCCCCTCGGCCCGCTGGAGCATGGCGGGCGGGAGGGACTCGATCTCGAGCCCGAAGAACTGGTCGAGCGCGTTCCTCGCGCCCACGACCGTCTGCACCTCGGCCTCGCCGTAGGTGAGCTGCTGGGCCGGAGCCACGTTCGCGGCGACGGCAACGACAAGACCGGCAAAAAAACAGGCACGCATGGCGAATCCTTTCGCGGGGGATGACCGCAGGATTCTACCCGTTACGTCGTGGATGCGTGCAATCCCGTGACGGAGGAACCCCGTCGCTCCCGCTCCGGGCTTGTTGGGGATACGTCCTAAAAGCCCCGGGCGGAAGCCCGGGGGCAGCGCGACGGCCGGGCCGTCGCGCGATCACAGCCTGCCGTGGGCCTCGAGGAGGAGCTCTTCCGTCTCCTCCCAGCCGATGCAGGCGTCGGTGATCGATACGCCGTAAGCGAGCTTCGTGCGGTCGCTCGTGGCCGGCTGGCTGCCGGGGTGGATGTTGCTCTCGAGCATCAGGCCCACGATCGAGCGGTCGCCCGCCAGCCGCTGGGCGAGCACGTCGCGCCACACGACCGACTGCCGCCGCGGATCCTTCCCCGAATTGGCGTGGCTGCAGTCGACGATCACCCGCACCGGCAGCCCGGCCTTCTCGAGCTTCGTCCGCGCCTCCTCCATCACCTCGGGCGAATAGTTCGACCCGCTCCGGCCGCCACGCAGCATGAGCACGCCCCACGGGTTGCCCGTGGTGGACACGACGCACGTGCCGCCGTCGTTGTCGATGCCGAGGAAGCTGTGGGGCGCCCGGGCCGACTGCATCGCGTCGATCGCCGCCTGGAGCGA
>JBJSZP010000581.1:0-4864 GCA_046090365.1 Planctomycetia bacterium | reverse complement strand
CACGGTCAGAGAACGCGAAAGCATCCAGGAGGCGGTCCGCCGCTTCCGGAAATTGGTCGAGCGCAGCGGCATCAAGAAGGAGATGCGGCGCCGCGAATTCTTCGAGAAGCCGAGCGAAACCCGCCGCCGGGCCCGCCTGCGAGCGGAGCGCCGCACGAAGCGCAACCGTCTCCTCGGCGTCTGAGGCTCCGGTCCTCAGAACGAGTGCGTGAGCCGGAAGAACGCACCATCGAACGCCAGGCTCGAATTCGTGAGCGGCACGCTCGTGACTTCAGTCGCCGGTCCCGGGCCGTTCGTGTCGATCGTCTCCGAATAGCCGAGATTGCCGAAGTACATCAGCATCCAGCCTGCCGAGAGGCTCGTCCGCGGCCCCCACTGCCAGCTCGTGCCAAGGGCGATGTCGAAGTTCGGGATGACCAAAGCGCCACCCACCGACTGCGTCTCGACCAAATTCGTCTCCGTGGCAAGCCGGCCGTCGAAATTGGTGTAGTTCCCCACGAGCAGGGCCGCGCCTCCGGCCGCAAACGCGCTCCAGCGGCGCGCCGCGCCGAGATACCGGCGGCCCTGCAGGGCCAGCCTCGGCCCCACGCCGTGAAAGGCCCGGTTGGTGAGCACGAGGTAGTCCGGGCAGGCCGGGCAAAAGTTGTCGATCGTCGTTCGCACCGACGAGTCGATGAACCGGATGCCCGCCGAGCCCGCCGTGTCCCAACGGGTGGCACCGTCGGCTTCGAGGTCGATCTCGAATCTCCGCGCGAGTTCCAGGTCGTAGACGTCGAGATCGACGTTGGCGGTCGAGCTGATCCGGGCGTTCGCAGGAACGGCCTGCGTCAGGAACGGACCGAAGTAGGCCGTGCCGTTTCCGCCTCGATAGTTCCCCGAGGCGACGCCCAGCACCGACGTCGTGGCGCCGATCCCGAGGTAGCTGAAGCGGGCCATCGTGTCGCGCGAGAAGTTGTAGCCCAGGAAGCCGCGCACGCCGCTGGCGTAGCCGAAGTCGTAGGCGAGCGACCGCGTCGCGATCGTATTCCCGCCCGTAGCCGTGGCCTCGTACAGCGCCGTTGAATTGCTGAACGATGGCCTGAGCAGCAGGTAGTCGGCCCCGGCCACGAATCGCGGGAAGCATTCCGACGTCGCCAACGTGCCGGCCGGGGCAGGGCAGGGCTCCTCCGTAAAGAGCGGGATGCCTTCGACGGGTTCTTCGGATACCGCGACCGGCTCTTCAGACGCCAACACGGGCTCTTCAGAAACCGTGACCGCAAGCGGCGGAGCCTTCGCGTTCGTCCTGTCAGCCGCCAGCGCACCGTCGGCGGCCAGCCACGCGGCAACGGTCAGAGCCACAAGACGTCGCAGGGACGTCCCGAGCAACGGCAGTCGTGACGATTCGAGGCACATCGGGCGAGCATCCGGGATTGCAGCCGACCAATCGACGGACGGTCGACGCAGATCAGGAGATCGACCCGCCTGCGCCTGCGCATTGAGAAAAACCGGCAAAGTCTCTTCAGCCGCCGCAGCTTTCCGTCGCGGCACACTCGCCCCCCGCCGCCCAGCCTGCCGGGACGCAACCGCGGCCGCGCCGCTCAGGCGGCCCGGCGACGCAGGCCCCGCCACCCGATCACGATGCTGATCGCCGACATCGCCAGGGCGACGGTCTCCGGCTCCGGAACGGGCACGATCACGCTCTCGCTGGCGGTCACGCTGCTGGCTTCCGCGCCCGAGATCGGCGACCACTCGAAGCTGATGCTCTCGGCCGTGCTGCTATCCGGGACAGGGCGGCCCGAGGCGTCGAACTGAGGGATCGACGTCTGATTGGCCGGCCGGAAAAACAGCGTGAACGCGCCGAAACTGGAGGACTCCGTCAGGCAGTCGCCCGCGCCCTTAGGAACCGGGTGAAACAGCGTCTGGTTCATCATGTAGGACAAGCCTTGGTCATTCGGCCGGGCGGCGGTGCCGAGCCGCATGGTCACGACGTCGCCCGGGCCGATCGGATCACGGAACTGGAACAGCGCCGACGCCGACGGAGCATCCCAGTTCCACGAGGCCTTGTCGGGAGCCTCGAGCCAAGTGCAGGAGACGATCTTCGACGCGGAGTTGCTGAGGTCGAGCTGCAGGCCGATGAGCGACGTGTCGGCCGAAAGATTCGTGATCGACACGATCGGCTGCGACTGCAGATTCCACCGCTCGAGGACCGAAAGGCCAGAACCCACGCTCCCTTGGGAGACGAGATTTCCGTTGCTGTCGTACCACACCGGGCTGTTCGAGATGTCGATCTTGTAGCCCGCCGAGGTGATCTGCTCCCCGCGCACGGCAGACGCGATGCCGAGCATCAAGGCCAGCATGCAGGCCGTCGCCAGAGCACGCTCGGCGCCGCGGAGGACATCCCACACGCGGGTGCGCTCACACGGGCGATGGGTTGGGAGGTGATTGCCGGCCATGGTGACGCCCCCTTGCGGTGCGGGCACCGACCATGAATTCCCCAAGCCAGACTCTCGAACCGACGGCTCGAAAGTTCCTGCCGACCAGCCCAGTGCTCACCACCACGTGGTGAACGAATCAGGCGACGGGGTCGAAGCGAGAAGAAAAAGGCAAAATCCCAGAACTCGGCTCAACTTCGACCACGCCCCCGGAATCCGGGACGGACGCGGCCTGAGGAACTCACGAGCGGACTGCCTATCGGGTGAAAATGTGCGGGCGAAAAACGGTTTTCCGCCCACAAACCAACTCTATTCACGATGCCATCAAGCTGTCAAGCAACGCCGAAAAAATTCGCCGACCCCACGAAAAATGCTGCAAAAGGCCGAAAAAGCCGTTCCAACGGCTGGCCGACCGATCCCTCTCACCAGTCGAGGGCCACGTCGAGCCAGGGGGCATCATGGGTGGGCCATCCGCTGCTCACCCGATCCACCCCCGTCTCGGCGACGGCCCGCACGGTCTCCGGCCGGATGCCGCCCGACGCCTCCAGAATCACCGGCCGCCCGCCCGGCTCCGCCAGCCGGTCGCGGATCGCCACCGCCTCCAGGAGGGCGGCATGCGGCATGTTGTCGAGCAGGACGATGTCGGGCCCGGCCGGCAGGACGTTTTCGAGTTGGGCGAGCGAATCGACTTCGATCTCGACCACCGTCGCCTCCGCGCGATCCGCTGGAAAGGCGGCGGCGATGAAGCCTCGCGCCTTCCGCACCGCGTCGGCCGGACTCGCTCCGGCGGCGGCGAGGGCCGCGAGATGGTTGTCTTTGATCAGGATCGCGTCGTGGAGACCGTGGCGATGGTTCCAGCCACCCCCGAGCCGTGTCGCCAGCTTGTCGAGAATCCGCCAGCCCGGCACCGTCTTCCGCGTGTCATAGACGCGGCAGCCCGTGCCCGCCACCGCGTCGACGAGCCGCCGCGTGGCCGTGGCCACCCCCGACATCCTCCCGATCATGTTGAGCAGCACCCGCTCCGTGGCCAGGATGCTCCGCGTCGGCCCGGCGAGCGTCGCGACCGTGTCGCCCGCGGCCACCACCGCCCCGTCGGCCGCGACCGGCCGCCACTCGAGCTGTTCATCGGCGACGCGGGCCACCACGGCGCCAGCCTCGAGACCCGCGATCACGCCCGGCCGGCGGCAGACCACGGCGAGCGACGCGGCCGCATCGCGGTCGATCGTGGCCACGCTCGTCCAGTCGCACTCGTGCCCCAGATCCTCGGCCAGCCACTCGCGGGCCAGGGCGGCGACGTGGGCCGCCAGGTGCTCGTCCCAGACGGACTGGCGAAACTCGCGGCAGGGGGCGGACGCGGAACGGCGGGGCATCGTGGCGGTATCCTATAGCACGATGCACGACCTGTCCCACGACCTGCCCGCAGACACCGCACTGATCCCCGGCCGCCTCCAACGCCTCGTGGCCAGCGTGGCCGGCGGCCTGCTGTTGGCCGCGTTCGTGTGGCTCGCGGTGGGCGGCCCATTCGTCGACCACGACGCCCCGCCAACGCTGCCCGCCGGCTTCACGACGAACGTCAACACCGCCCCAGCCACGGAGCTCGCCCAGGTGCCGGGGCTCGGCCCGACCACCGCGGCCCGGATCGTCGAGCACCGCGAAGCCCACGGCCCGTTTGCCTCGATCGAGGCGCTCCTCGACGTGCCCGGGATCGGGCCGGCCACGCTCGAGCAGATGCGGCCCCACCTGCGGCCGATCCGGGCGCCGCTGAAAACCCAGCGAGCCGATCCATGACCAGCCACAGCGACCAGGCCGGCCTGTTCGAACTCGTGAGCCCCTACCAGCCCGCCGGCGACCAGCCCGCGGCGATCGACGCGCTCGTGCGCGGCATCGACGAGGGGCGGCCCTCGCAGGTGCTGATGGGCGTGACCGGCTCCGGCAAGACGTTCACGATGGCCAACGTGATCGCCCGCACCGGGCGGCCCACGCTCGTGCTCTCCCACAACAAGACGCTCGCGGCCCAGCTGTACGCGGAGTTCCGCGACTTCTTCCCGCACAACGCCGTCCACTACTTCGTCAGCTACTACGACTACTACCAGCCCGAGGCCTACATCCCGCAGCGCGACATCTACATCGAGAAGGATGCCGCGATCAACAAGGAGATCGACCGCCTCCGGCTCGCCGCCACCAGCGCCCTGGTCAGCCGCCGCGACGTGGTCGTGGTGGCGAGCGTGTCGTGCATCTACGGCCTCGGCTCGCCCGACGACTACCGCGCGATGGTCGTGCGACTCGCCACGGGCATGCCCCTCGGCCGCGACGCCCTGCTGGAACGGCTCGTCGCGATCCACTACGAGCGCGGCGACATGGCGCTGGAGCGGGGGAAGTTCCGCGTCCGCGGCGACTCGATCGACATCTGGCCCCCCTATGACGAGCTCGCCACGCGCGTCGAGTTCTGGGGG
>JBJSZP010000580.1:0-8939 GCA_046090365.1 Planctomycetia bacterium | reverse complement strand
CCAGTTGAGGAGGCTTCGGGCTCCCCGTGTCCTGGAGCAGGCGTATGCAGGCAAGCGCAGCCATGGATGGCGCAGCGCAGCCGGAGTCGAGTGAGCCGGAGCCTGGAGGGCGAAGGCGAACGTCCGGCGACGGGATACGGGGAGCCCGAAGCCGGCACGCTTTGAGAAGAGACAGGCTGAAGCCTATCCCACGTGACCGGCGGGACGCCTGTCCTAAGGTGCGGATTGAGGCGTCGACGCCGCCACGCATCACAGCCTCCAGACGGCGCTGCCCCAGGCGAGGCCGCCGCCGAAGCCGCAGATCACGACGGTGCTGCCCGGGCCGACGCGGCCCGCACGCCAGGCCTCGTCGAGGGCCAACGGGATCGAGCCGCTCGAGGTGTTGCCGTAGCGGTCGAGGTTGACGACGAATTTTTCAGAGGCGATGCCGAGCGCCGACCGTGCGCCCTCGATGATGCGGGCGTTCGCCTGGTGGAGCACGAACAGGTCGATCGCGTCGAGCGGCACGCCCGAGCGGTCCACCACCTGGCGGATGTTCTCCTCGGCGAGGCGGATCGCCCACTTGAACACGGCCCGGCCGTCCATCTGCATGAACTGCTCGCGCCGCTCGGCACCCGCAGCGGTCACCGGCTGCCGCGACCCGCTCATCGGGCACTGCAGCAGTTCGGCCCCGCGACCGTCGGAGCCGAGCGAGAAGGCGAGCAGGCCGGATTCTCGGCCGGAGGCGTCGGGGGCGACGGGCTCGAGCAGCACGGCCCCCGCGCCGTCGCCGAACAGCGGCCAGGTCTTGATGTCGTTCGGGTCGACGACGCGCGAGTTCGTGTCGGCGCCGATGACGAGCGCGAGGCGGCTCGATCCGGCCACGACGAACTGGGCAGCCGTCACGAGGGCGTAGGCGAAGCCGGCGCAGGCGGCGGTCACGTCCATCGCGGCCGCGTCGAGGCCGAGCTTCTCCTGGACGATGCAGGCCGTGGAGGGGATGCACATGTCCGGCGTGAACGTGCCGAGGACGACGAGATCGACGTCGGCCGACGCGACGCCCGCCTGCGCGAGGGCGGCACGGCCCGCCTCGGCAGCCATGTCGCTCGTGGCCATCTCGGGTGGCGCCTGCCGCCGCTCGCGGATCCCCGACCGCTCGACGATCCATTGCGGGTCGCAGCCCAGCCGGGCCAGGTCGGCGTTCGTGACCACCACCGGCGGCACGTAACTGCCGATGCCCGCCAACCGAAACCCCACGGCCCGGCCGAACCGGGACGGCCGCGGCGACGTGAGGATGTCGGACATCGGGAACCGCCAGGGAAAACCTGCGAACGAAAGCTGGCATCCTACCGCCGAATGCAGCACCGCGCAAAGCGGCTCGGGCACGGGTGGCCGACGGTCGCTACAGTAGCGGGCTGACAAACTGTCACACGCCTGCCACACGCGGAGTCGTCAGCGCATGCAAAAGCCACGTCGCACAGTCGTCTCTTTCTTCGTTGTCGCCTGGTGTGCCATCGGTTCCGCGCGGGCCGAGATGCCGCCGACCTCCGCGCTGCCTCCGATCTTCAACGGTTTCGATCTCTCCGGCTGGAAGGCGGCGAGCGAGCCGGCGTATTGGAGCGTCGTCGAGGGCGCCATCGTGGGGCAGAGCGACGAGCGCATGAAGGGCTCGATGCTCTACACGGACAAGCCGTACGGCGACGTGATCGTGGAGGCGGAGGTGCGGTTCACGGGTGAGATCGACAGCGGCATTATGGTGCGGAAGCCCGAGCTCCAGGTGCAGATCGGCGTGTCGCGGACCCTGAAGCGCGACATGACCTGCTCGTTCTACACGGGCACGTATCCGGAAGAGGCCCGGGCCCCGAAGGCCGTCGAACTGCTGAAGCCGGGCGAATGGAACCGGATCCGCGTCGAGGCGAAGGGCGACACGTTTACCGTGTGGCTCAACGGCGTGCAGGTGTCGCAGTACAAGGATGCGAAGTATGCGGAGCCCAGCCCGATCGGCCTCCAGATCCACGGCAACGTGCGCATGAAGGTCGAGTTCCGCGATGTCCGGGCGCTCGCGCTGTGACCCCCGGGCAAACGGCGGTCTCCCTGAACGAGGCAGGCTCGGGGTTGCCCCTACCATTGAGCCGGCGTAGCTGACAAGCGCAGGCAGGATGCCGGAGCGCAGGCAGGTCCGAGCGAGCGGAAGCCAGGATGGCTGCAGCGAGCGTCCGGCGAGATGGTATGGGGTAACCCCGAGCCGGCGCGCACCGGAAAAGGCATCACAGGCTGAAGCCTGTCCTGCGGGGCCGGGTCACTTCGGTGGCACGGGCTCCTTGGGCTCCTCGGCCTTCTTCTGGATCACGGCATCGCGCGTGAGGTGGATCTTGGCGTATTCCTTGTCCGGCACGATGTAATACCAGTCGGCGAAGCGGTTGTTGAGTTCCCGCACCCGCTTCTGCGCCGCCCTCACCGCGTCGTCGTAGGCGTCCTGCTTGCGACGGTTCTCCCGCTCGATCCGCCGCTTCTCTTCGAGGGCCGCCTGAGCCTTCGCCTCGGCCTCCTCCGCCGCCTTGAGCTTGTCGGCCGCCTCGCCCTCGGGCTTCTTGTCGTCGTCTTTCTTCGCGTCGTCCTTCTTGGCTTCGTCGGCCTTCGGCTCCTCAGGCACGTCCGGCACGGGGTCGAGCTTCGGCTTCTCGAGCAGGCCCTCGTTGAACCGGGCCATCACGAGCAGGTAGCGGCCCGTCGCCTCTTCGGCAGGGCCATCTTCGGCCTTCTCGTCGGCGGCGGCCACCGTCGTGCCCGCCCCGAACCGGAGCACGTATTCGACGCCGTCCTTCATCCCCACGATCGTCTCGCCGTCGGTGGAGAGGATGTCGCCCGACTTGAGCGGCAGGAAGCCGCGCTGCTGCATCGACGTGACCGCCTCGGGATCGCCCGTGAACTTTTCCTCCGCCTTGAGGTCGGCGCTCAGGCCGGCCGGCTTGCGGGCCACGTCGACGATCTTCAGGTCGCCGAGGGCGTTACGGAGGTCGTTGAGCTTCTGGGAGGCGAGTTCCTGCCCGTCGGCGAGTTTTTCCTCCTTCGCCGTTGTGCCGCCGCCGAAAGCCTCGAGCTTCACGAGCGACCACTTCGCGTCCTTGTCGTCGTAGGCGAGCTCGATCTGGTCCTTGCGGTTCTGCTCCACGCGGATCCGGCTGCCCGACTCGACCGCCTCGAGCGCGTAGTCGTCGAGCACGAGCCGACGGACGTCCCACGGCGAGAGCTTGAGCAGGTCCTTCTCGATCCAGTCGTCGAACCGCGTGGTGAACTTCGTGGTGTCGATCTCGATCCGGTATACGGGATCCTGCCCCGCTTTGCGGACGAACCGCAGCGTCTTGCCGCCCGCGCCGGTGCCGGCGGCGGGCCGCTTGTCCTCCTTGCCGATCACGAGCCGGGCGATCTTCGTGCCCGCAGCATCACGCACCTCCACGAGCTCGCCGATGCCGGTCATGCCCGGCTTGATCTTCTCGGGGTCGGGCTCGATCACGCCAAACGTCTGGTGATCGGCCGGCGACGTGCTCACCACGTCGAGCAGCTTCAGGTCGACGAGCTCGGTGGCCGCCGCGGCAAGGTGCTCCTTGGCGTCGGCCGGGTAGTTCTGATGCGCAGGCAGCACCCACACGCCCCCGGTCTGCACCACCTTGAATGGCGCGAGCGTGGCGAGCTCCTCGTCGTACTTCACGATCTCGAGGCTTGCGGCCTTCGAGGCGTCGGAGAGCTCAGGAAACAGCACCCGCTCCTCGGCCGGCTTCTCCACGCGGCTCTTGAACCGGGGCTGCACGGCGATGCCCAGGAGGAGCATCCCCACGCCCCCCGCGAGAAACAGCGCGGTCTTCCGCATCACGGGCGACAGGCCGCCCGGAGACTCTGACGATTCCATCGCGTTCACTCCTCGTTCACCCATGGTTGTTTCTCGCCGCCGCTACCGCAGCCGCGCCTTCGACACGCCCTCGCGCTCGAGCGCCCGGCGCCGGAAGTAGACGAAGAACGCCACGACAAGCGGCGGGATCGGCGGCAGGAGTACGGCCAGCCACTTCTGCCGGTCCTGCTCCTGGCGGACCTTGGCCCCGAGCTGCCGCTCCACCGCCTCCACCTCCGCGTCGCGTTTCCGCTTCAACTGCTCGATTTTCGTATCGAGCCGCCGCTGCGCGAGCCGCTGCCGGCTGGCGAGCTGCTGCACGGCCTGCATCGCCGCCTGCGGGTCGGCGTCGCCGGCCGTCTCCATCTCCTTGATCTTCTTCTCGAACTCGCCCACCTCCTTCTGCATGGCAGCGTTCGCCTCGCGCTCGGCCTCGTCGAACTCGGCGATGAACTTCTGCCGCTCGCCGTCGGCCTGCTCGCGAGCCTCGGCAACGGTATCCTCGATCCGCTCGAGCGTGCGGTGCCGCGGCTTCCGCTTGCGGATGTCGAGGAACCGGTCGTCGCCGGCGAGATGATCGAGGACGTTGAGCGCGAACGTCACGTTGTCGAAATCGAGGCCAAACACCTCGTCGGGCCGGTTGCGGAGGCCGAAGATCCGGCCGTCGAGGAGGTCGATATCGGCCACGACCACGGCCCGGATCGGGGCGGGCTCCGCCGCGGGCTTCGCGTCGGGCTGGGCCGGGTCGGCGGGCGGGGCCGCCCCCTTCCGCTCGATCGCCACCGCCAGCACCATCGACTCGCGGCCCGGCTTTTCGAACACCCGCAATTGCCGCATGTCGCCGCGGTTACCCATCACCTGCTCCACCTCGATCGTGCCCGACCGCGCGCCCGTCTGCACGAGCGGCGTCCACTTCACGTCGGCCGTGTCGTCCTTGGCGATCGCGCCGGGGAAGGGAAACAGCACCTCCTGCAGGCCCGACGTGATCGGCTGGTCGGGATTGAAGCCCGTCACCTTGTCGGAGCCGCCGCTGCCCATGTCGGCATTCACAAACACAAACTCGCTCGGCAGCTCGAGCTTGGGATGCGGGTTGTAGTCCTGCCAGACGATGAACGGATCGGCGCCCATCTGCCCCATCGCCGGCCGCCCGGCCCCCGAGCGGAGCCTTACGCCGAGGGCCTGCCAGAGCTGGCCGATGTCGCCCTTCGGCTGCCCCTGCGGCTGGAACATTGCCATCGGCCCGCCGGGGCCGCGCCGCGGCTGGGCCGTGCCGGGCACCGACTGCATGAGCACCGGGAGCGGATCCTCGAAGATCGCGATCGGCTGCCCGGCCTGCACCGCCGCCACGAGATTCGCCACCTGCTCCGGGCCCATCGCGGAGGGCTGCACGGCCAAGAGCACGTCGTACTTCTCGGTGATCGGCGCCGTCGGGTCGACCTGCACCACGTCGTATTGCTTCTCGAGCTCCTCGACGATCGGCTGCCGCGGCCGCTGCTGGCCGCTCATCATGTCGAAGCCGCCGAACAGATCCGCGTCGGTCGTGAGCACGCCGAGCCGCTTCCGCTTCTGCTGGGCGGCCGTGCAGATCGAGCGGATCAGCTCATACTCCACGGGCGTGCCCTTGTCGAAGAACGGCACGACGACCTTTTCCAGGCCGCTCGTGAAGGCGCATCCGAGGAAAATCTCCTCGTCGCGGTAGGTGCCGCGCACCCGCGAGAGCACGGTGACCGGCTCGATCCCGAACTGCTGGCTGGCGAGCGCCGCGGCCTCGGTCTTCGGCTCCGTCGAGATCACCTCCACGTTGAGTTTCCCGCGGCCGAGCCGCTGGAACTGGCGGAGCATGTTGAGGAGATTGATCCGCGTCTGGGCGTAATCCTCGGGCACCGTCGGGCTGACGTAGGCCTTGATATCGATCGGCCGGTCGGCTTCGAGACCCGCCAGCAGCCGCCGCGTGTCGGGCGCGAGGGAGCTGATGCGTTCCTCGGAGAGATCGGCCCTCAGGTCGAGCGAGCGGAAGAAGAGCACCGCGCCGATCGCCGCGAGCACGAGCCCCGCCGACCGGGCAACGTAGTGCAGCCCGATCTGCGGGCCGTCGCGGCGGCTCGTCCAGTGGCGGCGGCCGATCAGCACCATCGCGATGTACAGGCACACCGCCACGATGCCGAGGAAGTAGGCCATCGACGACAGGCCCACGACGCCGCGGCCGAAGTCGGAGAAGTGCTCCGCGAGGCCCCAGCCGCGGATCCGCTCGGCGAGCTTCGGCCCCATCACCGCGCCGGCCTGGTCGGCCATCACGAGCGGCGCGTTGAGCGCGAGGCCCAGGATGAAGGCCACCGTGAGGTTGCTCGTGAGGAAGCTCGCCACCATCCCGATCGCGAGCATCGCCAGGCCCACGAACCAGTAGCCGAGGTAGTTGGCGAGGAACAGGCCGCCGTCGGGCGTGCCCCAGCGGAGAAGGATGATGAGATTGCAGATACAGGAAAACAGGAGGGCCACCGTGTAGATCCCGACCGTGGCCAGATACTTGCCGAACACCACCTCCCAGTCGCTCGCGGGGATCGTGAGCAGGAGCTCGTCGGTGCCCTGCCGCCGCTCGTCGGCCCACACGCTCATCGTGATCGCCGGAATGAACACGAGCAGGATGTAGGGCAGGTAGCGGTTGAGCTGGTCGAGGTTCGCGAGGTTCGAGTTGAAGAACTCCGGTGGCCAGAAGGCGGCCAGCGACCCGAGGAGCACGAACACGCAGATGAACACGTAGCCCGTGGGATTCGAGAAATAGGCCACGAAGTTCCGCTTGAAGACCGCGTCGAGCACGTGCCATTTCATGTTTCGAAAACTCCTCGTTCCGTCGTCGTCGTTCGTGTGTGGGTCGGATTCCGGGGGCCGCGCTGCCCGCTGCGGCAGCCGGCGCGCCGCCCGCCCCGATCAGGTGGACCGCGTCAGTTCATAGAACCGTTCGTCGAGAGCCCGCCCCTCCCGGCGGAGTTCGGCGGGCGTGCCGTCGAATCGCAGCCGGCCCTCGGCGATCAGGATCACGCGATCGGCCAGCGCCTCCACCTCCTGGAGGATGTGGGTGGAGAGCAGGATCGTCTTCTGCTCGCCGAGCCGGCGAATCGTCTCGCGGACCTCGCGGATCTGGTTGGGGTCGAGGCCGCTCGTCGGCTCGTCGAGGATCAGCACGTCGGGCTCGTGGAGCAGCACCTGCGCCATCCCCACGCGCTGCCGGTAGCCCTTGGAGAGCTTGCCGATCGCCTTGCCGATCACGCTGCCGAGTTCGCACTGCTTCACCACCGCCTCGATCCGCTCGCGCTTGCGTTCGCCGGCGAGGCCGCGGGCATCGGCGAAAAACTCGAGCAGGCTGCGGGGCGTCATGTCGGGGTAGAGCGGGCCGTTCTCGGGGAGGTAGCCGAGCCGCTCCGCGCCGGCGAGCCGGTCGGTCGACATGTCGTGGCCTGCGATCCGGGCCGTGCCTGCGGTGGGGGCGAGGTAGCCGGTGAGGATCTTCATCGTCGTGCTCTTGCCCGCGCCGTTGGGGCCGAGGAAGGCCACGACCTCGCCGCGTGGCACGCGGAACGATATGTCCTCGATGGCGATGAAGGGGCCGTAATACTTGGTGAGGCCGGCGGCCTCGATCATCGCGTCGGCGGAGTGGGTCTGCGTCATGCGGATGCACCGGGGAGTGGGAACGCGGGCCGGCGGGGACGAACACGGCGTGCGACGCCGATCCGTCGGGGCCCTGTGGAGGCAATCCTATTGTTACCGGGCTTCAATTTTTGCCCAGCACGGCCGCGGCGGGCAATCCCCCGACGGTCGCGGGCGTGGGCCGCTTCCCGCCATCCGCCCCCTGCGCCGGCGCGGCGAGCGGCTCGACGATCGGCTCCTCCCGGCCGCGCCGCCAGCCGATGTGGGCCCGCCAGCGGTCGGCGGGATCGGGAAAATCGCTCCGCACGTGCACGCCGCGGGTCTCCTCACGCACGAGGCCGGCCCGGATCATGAGCCGCGATACCTCGAGCATGTTCTGGAGTTGCCAGCCCTCCGGGTCGGGAAACTGGAGCGGCAGCACGTAGCGGCACCAGCCCTCGACCGTGTCGAGCGCCTCGGCGAGGCCGCCGCCCGACCGCTCCACGCCGACCTGCCGCCACATCAGGCTGCGGAGCGAGTTGCGGATGTCGGCGAGGTCGAGACTGCCGTTCGACTCGGCTGCCTTCGCGTTCGACAGGTCGGGCACCCGCAGCGTGTCGGCGGCGGGGCTCGCGAGCACGTCGTCGCTCGCCGCCTGCCCGGCCCGCGCCCCGTACACGAGCCCCTCGAGGAGGCTGTTGCTCGCGAGCCGGTTGGCCCCGTGGAGGCCGCTCGAGGTCACTTCGCCGGCTGCGAGCAGCCCGGGAAGATCGGTGCGGCCGTCGGCATCGACCTCCACACCGCCGATCATGTAGTGCGCGCCGGGCCGCACCGGGATCCGGTCGCGGGCCAGGTCGAGGCCGAACTTCGCGCAGATCTGTGCCATGCCTGGGAACCGGCGGCGCACCGTCCCAGGATCGAGGTGCGAGAGGTCGAGGTACACGTTGGAGTGATGGGTGCGATGCATGACGGCCGTGATCGCCCGCGACACGACGTCGCGCGGCGCGAGCTCGGCCCGGGGGTCGAACTCCGGCATGAACCGCCGGCCGTCGCGGTCGACGAGCCAGGCCCCCGCCCCGCGCACGGCCTCGGTGATCAGGCTCCGCGCGCCGCCGGCGATGTAGAGCACGGTGGGGTGGAACTGCATGAACTCCATGTCGCGCACCGTCTCCCCCGCCCGCCAGGCGAGCGCGAGGCCGTCGCCGCTCGCGCCGTCGGGATTGGTCGACTCGCGGTACAGTTGCCCCGCCCCGCCGGTGGCGAGGATCGTGCGCCGCGCCCACACCAGCGTCTTGCCGTGCGACCGGTTCCAGACGAGGGCTCCGCGGCAGCCACCGGAGTCGGTGAGCAGGTCGATCGTGAACGTGTCGGGCCAGACCTCGAGGTTGTCGAGCCGCCCCGCCTGCTCGATCACCGCCCGCATCACCTCGCGGCCGGTGGCGTCGCCGAGCGC
>JBJSZP010000579.1:0-4390 GCA_046090365.1 Planctomycetia bacterium | reverse complement strand
GACGCGGCGGGCCGCGCCGTGCGGCCGTTCATCGGCTCGGGCGACACGCGGGCCCGCGCGTGGGTGGAGCAGCAGACGGCGGGCGGCGCGGCGGCCGCGATCCTGCCCCACACGGTGCAGTCGCTCTGGCCGGGCCAGCCGCCGGCGCTCCTCGCCTGGCTTCGCGACCACGAGCCGGGGCCGCTCGCCGCGGCGCGGCATGCCGTGGCGATCAAAGACGTCACGCGGATCGCGCTCGTCGGCGAGATCGCCGCGGAGATCACCGACGCCTCGGCCACGAGCGCGATGTCGGTGGTGGGGCGGCGGCACGAGCCGGCCGTGCTCGAGGCGCTCGGCCTCGGGGAGTGTCAGCGGCTCATGCCGCCGCTCGTGGAGAGCGCGGCGATCGCGGGGCGGGTGCATGCCGCGGCGGCCGCGGCCGCGGGCCTCGCGGCGGGCACGCCCGTGGCCGGCGGCCTCTTTGACATCGACGCCTGCCTGCTCGCGGCGGGCATCACCGACGAGTCGGCCGTCGGCGTGGCGGCCGGCACCTGGGGCAACACGCTCTCGTTCGCCGCGCGGCCGGTCACTGACGGCAGCCTGTTCATGACGTCGTGCGGGCCGGAGCCGGGCTCGTTTGTGCTCCTCGAGGGAAGCCCCACGTCGGCGGGCAACCTCGACTGGTTCACCCGCACGCTCGTGCCCGACCTGGCGGCCGACGCGGGCGGCGCGGGCCCCGGCGGGATCGACGCGGTCGTCGGCTCGATCGAGCCCGGCCTGCGGGATCCGCTGTTCCTGCCGTTCGTGACCGGCGCGTTCGGCGGCGGCCGGGCCACCGGCGGCTTCCTCGGCCTGCAATCGCATCACACGCAGGCCCACTGCCTGCGGGCCGTGCTCGAGGGGATCGCCTTCGCGCATCGCTGGCACTTCGAGCGGCTGCTCGCGCATCGCCCCGCGCCGGCGGCGGTGCGGCTCACCGGCGGCATCGGCCGGCTGGAGACATGGGGGCAGATGTTTGCCGACGCGGTGGGCCTGCCGGTGGAGGTGCCGGCCGGCCGCGAGCTCGGCGCGCTCGGCGCCGCGATCCTCGCCGCCGCAGCCGCGGGCCACGGGCCGCTGCCCGCCGCCGCAGCCCGCATGACCCGCATCGACCGCGTGTACGAGCCCGCGGCCAGCCGCGCCCCGCTCGTGCAGCAGCGATACGCGAGGTTCACGCACGCGCTGGCCGCCCTCGCCCCGTGGTGGACGTGAGGGGGCCGCAACTCGTCCCGGTTTGCGGCCGTGACCATCATGAGCGCGTCAGGTAAACTCATGACGATGCGAGGCGCACGCCCGCCAAACCACCGGAAATCATGCCATGACCGTGGCTGAACAAATTACTCATGAAGTTCAGGCGCTGCCCGAGGCCGTCCAGCGCGAGGTGCTCGACTTTGTCGAGTTTCTGAAGACACGGAGGCGGCACGTGGAAAATGATCATTGGAGCAGCTTTTCGCTCGCGCAGGCCATGCGTGGCCTCGAGGACGAGCCTGATCTCTACACACGGGCTGATGTCAGGAATCCTCGACCATGATCGGCGAGGGCACTGTGGTGCTGGTGCCGTTTCCACAGGTCGAGACGGACGTGCCGGGGAAGATTCGTCCGGCGGTCGTCGTCCGCAGCCTCCCGGGCGGGTATGACGACTGGCTTATCTGCATGGTGTCGTCGCGGGTCGCCCAGTCGCTCGACGGATTCGACGAGGTCATCTCGAACGACGATGCCGATTTCATCGAGTCAGGGCTGAAGGTCCGGAGTGTGATCCGGGTCGCGCGTCTTGCCGTGGTCCATGGTTCCACGCCGCTCGGGAGCATCGGTCGCATTGACGACGTCCGGCTACAACGCGTGCGAAACCGGATTTGTGAGTGGCTGTTGTCTGGGACGCGCTGAATCCGCTCGCCCCGGGCTCCCGCCATCCCGCCGCCAAAAAGCCCGGAGCGGAAGCGACGGGGTCCCGTCGCCCTTGCACCACGGAATGTACGGCCGTACACTCACCCCATGCGACACGACGTGGGCTCGATCATCCGCCCCGACCCGTTGGCGTTGTTCCTCACGTGGACGACCTACGGCTCGTGGCTACCCGGCGACGCGCGCGGCTGTCCGCCGCCCAGCGATCGCCGGAAGCGGTTTTGCGGAGCCTCAAGGCGCGATGCTCGCGCCAGTTGTCGGATCGGCTGACGGCACAGGGCCGGTGGTGGACGATGGGAGGCAGCACGCGACGCGTGTATGACACGCGGTCGTTGGAAAACGTCGTCGTGTATGTGTGCGAGTGTCAGGACAAAGATCGCGGCGACGCCGTGTGAGGGCCGAGCGTCGGGGAGGTGCGGCGCCGGACGATGACCCCGTCGCTTCCGCTCCGGGCTTTTTGGGGGACGGGTTGGCGCGAGCCCGGGGGTGCCGGGCATCTGCCCGGCCGTCAGGCGAGGATGCTCTTCACGACGTGGCCGTGCACGTCGGTGAGCCGGTAGTCGCGGCCGGCGAAGCGGTAGGTGAGCTTCGTGTGCTCGATGCCCAGAAGGTGCAGCGTGGTGGCGTTGAGATCGTGGATGTGCACCGGGTCTTTGACGATGTTGTAGGAATAGTCGTCGGTCTCGCCGTACACCATGCCCGGCTTCACGCCCGCCCCCGCCATCCACACCGTGAAGCAGCGCGGATGGTGGTCGCGGCCGTAGTTCGTCGCCGTAAGCGTGCCCTGCGAGTACACGGTGCGGCCGAACTCGCCCCCCCACACCACGAGCGTGTCGTCGAGGAGGCCCCGCTCGGAGAGATCCTCGACGAGCGCGGCCGAGGCCTGGTCGGTGTCGTAGCACTGCGTCTTGAGCCCCCCCGGGCAGTCGGTGTGCTGGTCCCAGCCGCGGTGGTAGAGCTGCACGAACCGCACCCCGCGTTCCACGAGCCGCCGGGCAAGGATGCAGTTGGCCGCGTAGCTGCCGGGCTTCCGCGACTCGGGGCCGTAGCGGTCGAACGTATGCGCGGGCTCGGTCGAGAGGTCGGCCAGCTCCGGCACGGCCGCCTGCATCCGGAAGGCCATCTCGAACTGGTCGATCCGGGCCGCGGTCTCGGGATCGTGGAACGCGTCGAGCGTGAGCCGGTTCAAGCCGCCGAGGGCGTCGAGAAACTCCCGCCGCCGCTCGCGCGACACGCCCGGCGGATCCGAAAGATAGAGCACCGGGTCGCGGCCGGGGCTGAACCGCACCCCCTGGTGCTTCGTGGGCAGAAACCCGGAGCCCCACATCCGCTCGTGGAGCGGCTGGGCGTTGGTGGGGCCGGTGGGCCGCGAGATCATCACCACGAACGCCGGCAGGTTGGCATTCTCGTCGCCGAGGCCATACGACACCCAGGCGCCCAGCGACGGCCGGCCGGCGATCTGGTGGCCGGTCTGCAGCATCGTCATCGCGGGGTCGTGGTTGATCGCCTCGGTGTGCAGCGACTTGATCACGCACAGCTTGTCGGCGATCCGGGCCGTGTGCGGCAGGAGCTCGCTCATCCAGATGCCGCTCTCGCCGCGCCGCTCGAAGCGGAAGATCGACGGCGCCACCGGAAACCGCGCCTGGCCGCTCGTCATCCCGGTGAGCCGCTGCCCCTGGCGGATCGAGTCGGGCAGGTCTTTGTCGAACTGGTCTGCGAGCCCCGGCTTGTAGTCGAAGAGGTCGAGCTGCGACGGGGCGCCGGCCTGCGTGAGCCAGATCACGCGGCGGGCCTTGGGGGGAAAGTTGGGGAAGCCCGGCAGTCCGGCCGCGGCCTGGGCCTGCCGGCCGAAGAGCGCGGCGAGCGCCGCGGTGCCCACGCCGGCGCACGACGCGCCGAGGAACTGGCGGCGGGCGATCGCGAGCTGGAGCGGATGGTCGAGCATGGCGGCTTAGTTTCTCATCACGGCTTCGTCACGGCAGAGGAGGATGTTGGCCACGAGGGTGTAGGCGGCGAGGTCGCGGGCCGCGGCGGCCGCCAGGGATTCATCGTCAGGGGCGTCGCCGATCTCCAGGAGCGCCGTCGCCTCCGCGGGGGCCGCGGCATATTCCTCCTGAAACCGCGCAAGCGCCGTCGTGAGCAAGGCAAGCTCCGCGGCCTCCGGAGGCCGGGCGAGCGTAAGCCAGAACCCATGGGCGATCCGGCCGGCGGCATCGCTGCCCCCTTCGCGAATCATCCGGCCGGCGAGAAACTTCGCCGCCTCGACGAACGTGGGATCGTTCATCAGCGTGAGGGCCTGCATGGGCGTGTTCGTGCGCGACCGCTTCACCGTGCAGGTCTCGCGGAACGGCGCGTCGAAGGCGAGCATCGCCGGATGCGGCACCGACCGCTTCCAGTAGGTGTAGAGGCTGCGGCGGTGGAGGTCGGCCCCCGAGCCCTGCTCGTAGGTGGCCTTGGGATTGTCCTTCTG
>JBJSZP010000578.1:0-9979 GCA_046090365.1 Planctomycetia bacterium | reverse complement strand
CGATGGGGCTGAACGCCGTCATCGGGCTCGCCTCCACCAGCGCCGACGCCACCCGGCTCAACCGGGCGGAGTTCACCAATGTGAGCGTCGCGCCGATCGCGATCGAGGCGGCAGGCACCCTCGCGGCGGTCTCGACAACCTACGGGACGCCGTCGAGCACGACGACGATCGCGGTGTCGGGGACCGGGCTGACGGGCGACATTACGGCGACGGCCCCGGCCGGCTTCGAGGTGTCGAGCGACGGCACGAACTTCGGCTCCACTGCGACGTTCACGCCGGCGGTCGGCGTGGCGAGCGGCACGCTGCATGTCCGCCTGGCGGCGTCGGCGGCCGCCGCCACCTATTCGGGCACCGTGACCTTCTCCTCGCCCGGCGCGACGACCGTGACCGCCGTGATGCCCGCGAGCACGGTGAGCCGGAAGGGGCTCACGGTCACGGCGAACAACGCGTCGCGAGCGTACGGTGCGAACAACCCCGGCTTCCGGGCCACGATCACGGGCTTCGTCAACGGCGACACGGCTGCGACAGTCATCTCGGGCGCACCGGCACTCAGGACGACCGCCGCTCGGTCGAGCCATGCCGGCACTTACCCCATCACGTCGGCGCTCGGCACGCTGGCGGCCGTCAACGGCAATTACGTGTTCACGACCTTCGCTCCGGGCACGCTGACGGTGACCAAGGCGGCGCTGACGATCCGCATCGGCAACCAGCGGAAGATCGCCGGTGAGGCGGATCCGGTGCTGACGTTCGCGACGCGGGGCCTGGTCAACGGAGACACGGCAGCCGCGATGATCTCCGGTCTGCCCGCGCGGGACGCGGGCGAGGCGGCAGGCATCTATGCGATCACGAAGGGCACGCTGGCGCTTACGGCCGCGGGCTCCGTCAACTATACGCTCGACACGACGACCGGCATCACGGCCGGCTCGCTGCAGGTGATGGCGGCGTCCAAGCCGCTGTTCGTGACCGGCGCGTACGTCAAGGGGAGCGGCTGGCAGCAAAACTACCTCGCCCTGCCGGTGTTCGCGACCGGGTCGCGAGGCACGCAACTGGGTTTCGCCTTGGGCGACGGATCCAGCCAGCTCGCCGATGCGGCGCTCGTGACGTGGAACAACGTCAATCGCATCTCGCTGCGATTTAGCGAGCCGATCAACACTCCGACGGCCACGAGCCTGACGCTCGCGGCCATCACCGGCACCGGCGTTGGCACCCAGACGACGATCACCTCCACGGCCGTCACGCTCTCCGAGGGCGACACCGTGGCGACCTGGTCGGTTCCGTCGCTCGCCACCGGCCACTACACGCTCGTGCTGCGGGCGGCGGCGATCACGGGCCGCGCGGGCGGAGGGCAGCTCGATGGCGACTGGACCCATGCTTCGAGCACGTTCGTGGCGGGCTCGGGCGACGGTGCGGCCGGCGGCGACTTCCACTACCAGTTCCGGGTGCTCGTGGGCGACGTCGACGCCAGCGGCAGCGTGCTGGCCACCGACGTGACCGGGATCCAGTCGGCGCTGAACACGGCCGTGACCGAGTCCAACTATCGCGTGGATGTCAACGGGTCGGGCACGATCGTGGTGACCGATGCCAATGCCGTGAGCCCACTCGTGGGCAGGAACCTGCCGACCGGCGGCTTCGCTCCGGTCGTGAACGGGGCGACCGGGGCGACGGTGGACGACCCGTTCGACCTGTCGTTTGCGGAGGACGCCGGCTGGCGGGGGTCGATCACGGGAATCACGGTGGGGGGAACACCGCTGGAGCCGGCGGCGTTCGACGCGACCGTGGGCGGCAGGATTCGCCTGAACCCCGCGATGTCGCCGCTCCTGCAGTCGAGCGGTTCCAAGACGCTCATGATCGCGGCGACCGGCTATGCGGATGTGCGCCTGACGCAGGCGCTCGCCGCCGGCGTCGCCACGCAGCTTGGCATCACGACGCAGCCGACGGGCCCCAAGGTTAACGGGGGCACGCTCGCCACGGCGCCGGTGGTGCGGGTGCAGGATCGCTACGGCAACACGGTCACGACGAGCACCGCCCCGATCGTCGCGGCGTTCGAGGCCGGGACCGGTTCCTGGACGCTCGGCGGCACGACCAGCCGCTTGGCCGTCGCCGGGGTGGCCACCTTCGGCGGCCTCACGGCCACCGGCAGCGGCGAACCGATCACGGGGGCCCGCATCCGCTTCACGTCGGGCGGTCTGACACTCGTCGTGTCATCCGTCTTCACGATTCCCGGCTGAAAACCATCACCATGAGTATCGCCATGGCGACCATCTTTTCCTTGCCACGCGTCCTTCGGCTCCGTGCCCTGGTCGTCATGCCCTGCCTCGCGGTGTGCTGCTGCACCGCGTGGGGGGCGGCGATTGTCAACCTCGACACCGGCAAGAGCCTCTCGATGCAGCCCGGCGAATCCGGCAGCATCGCGCTGTCGTTCACGAACGTCGGCTCGGAATCGTCGTTCATGACCAGCTACACGCTCGCCCTCATGTTCGTGCAGACCAGCGGCGGTGGCACGCTCACCTTCGACCTCTGGACAGGGCCTGCGAGCAACCCACTCCTCAGCGATCCTGATGCCGAGTACACGCCGTTCGACCAGCCGGAGCCCTTCCAGCTGCTCGCACCGGTCGTCATCTCGGGCACCGAGTACTTCGACTATTTCAATGTCCAGGGCACGAACACCAACGGGTTTGACGATCCGCTCGCTGCAGGGGCCACGAAGAACGTGGGCAGCGTCAATCTTTTGGCCGGGTTCGAGCCCGGCACCTGGGATGTCTACGTGGTCAACCAGGCGCCGGAGGAAGGAGGGTTGCCCGTCAGTTTCCTGCAGTTGTCGAACCTGGACGTTTTCGAATACGGGAATCTGGCCGAGCTGGACGGTGCCCACCTGCTCATTGGCTCGGTGACCGTCGTGCCGGAGCCGTCGAGCATCGCGCTGGTCGGCTGCAGTGGGCTCGCCCTGGTCGCGTCGTGGTGCCACCGTCGAGCCGCTCGACGGGAGGGCTCCGGTCGGAAACGAACGTCAGGCGCGCCCGCTCCAGCAGGGCTGAGGTGCGCGTGAATCCACACTCGACCGTCCGGGCGTGCCGCGGCGCCCTGCTCCTCGGCGCCACGGCCGAACTCGGCCGTCGATTCGCCGGTATGGAGGGCCTGCCGAGCGACCATTATCTCCGGCTCACCGTGGAGATCGGACGCCTTCTTCGCGGTGAGCGGCCGGTGTCCGACGAACTCCCATGAGCAATCACGCGCACGAACATCGGCCGGGCGGCGGCGTTCCCGGCGCCGGGAAGGGAACCACGGGGCCCTTCGCAGCCGTCACGGTGCTGTTCTTCTTCTGGGGATTCATCACCGTGATGAACGACGTGCTGATCCCCTTTCTCAAATCGAGCTTCGAGCTGAGTTACTTCCAGGCGGGGCTCGTGCAGTTCGCGTTCTTTGGTGCGTTCTTCGTGATCTCCCTGATCTACTTCGCCTTCTCGGTGAGCGGCGGCGACCCGATCAACCGCGTCGGTTACCAACGAACCATCGTCACCGCGCTCGTCATCTGCGCGGCCGGCTGCGGGCTGTTTTCGCCGGCTGCCGCCTCGAAGTCGTATGCGTTCTTCCTTGGGGCGTTGTTTCTGCTCGCGACGGGCGTCACGCTCCTGCAGATCGCGGCGAATCCGTATGCCGCCATCCTCGGCAAGCCGGAAAACGCTTCCTCGCGGCTCAACCTCGCCCAAGGCCTCAACTCCCTGGGAACGACCATCGCCCCTATCGCCGGCGGGCTCCTGCTCTACAAGGTGTTCGCCAAGGACGGCGTGGTGACGCTCGACGCGATCCAGATCCCCTACCTGTTCTATGGCGGCATGTTCCTCGCCCTCGCCGTGGTGATGGCGTTCGTCCACCTGCCGCGGATCCAGCCCGCGGCCTCGGCGCCGACCGACGACGCCGTCAGCGCGCTGGGCTTCCCCCAGTTGACGCTCGGCATGGCGGCGATCTTCATGTATGTCGGCTCCGAGGTGGCGATCGGCAGCTACCTTGTCAGCTTCATGGGTGACCCGGCCATCATGGGCTGGGAGGAGGGTATCGCCAGCCTGTATCTCGCCTTCTACTGGGGCGGAGCGATGATCGGCCGCCTGTGCGGCGCAATCGCCATGGCGCAAACCGCGAACCCCGCCCGCAAGCCGGTGCTGATGGTGGCGACAGCCGCCGTACTGCTGGGGCTCGTGTACATCGTCACCGCGCTGCGGTTCGAGAACGGACGGATGGTGACCAGTTTCCTTCCGCTCGTCGACCTGTGGCCGTTTGTGCTGATGATCGCACTCTGCCTGGGAGCATTCGCCGTCGCCCGCGGCAGGCCTCCGGCGGTGCTCGCCCTGTTCTCGGGCACCCTGTGCCTGCTGCTGCTGATCGCCGCGTGCACGACCGGCAAGCTCGCCCTGTGGGTGGCGCTCGGCACCGGATTGTTCAACTCCATCATGTGGTCGAACATCTTCACACTGGCGATCGACGACCTCGGCGAGCACACCTCGCAGGGCTCGTCCCTGCTGGTGATGATGATCGTCGGCGGTGCCCTGCTGCCGCTGCTGATGGGGGCCGTCGGCGACGCAGTCGGCATCCGCCTCGCGTTCCTGATCCCGATCCCCTGTTACATGTACATCGCCTTCTACGGCTGGTGGAGCCATCGCCGGATCGCTGCCAAGGGGGCCGCCGCATGAGCGCGGGCGCCGAACTCGCCGCCGACCCACGCGTGGTGCTGACGCTCGACGCCGGCGGGACGAACTTCTCGTTCTCCGCGATTCGCAGCGGACAGACGGTCGGCGACTCGGTGACGCTGCCCGCCGAACCCCACGACCTCGACGCGAGTCTGCGGAACCTGGTCGCCGGCTTCCAGGCACTCATCGACCAGATCGGCCAGGCACCCGCCGCCATCAGCTTCGCGTTTCCCGGACCGGCCGACTACCCGAACGGCGTGATCTTCAACGTCGGCAACCTGCCCGCCTACGGAGGAGGCGTTGCCGTCGGGCCGATGCTGGAGGAGCGATTCGGGGTGCCCGTCTTCCTCAACAACGACGGCGACCTGTTCGCCTATGGCGAAGCGATCGCCGGCCTGCTGCCGGAGATCAACGCAGAGCTCGAGGCCGCCGGCAGCCCCAAGCGGTATCGCAACCTGGTCGGGCTGACGCTCGGCACGGGCCTGGGAGGCGGAATCGTGATCGACGGCCGGCTGCTGACCGGCGACAACTCGGCCGGGGGCGAGTTCTGGCTGTTGCGCAACAAGGTACGCAACGACTGCTTCGCGGAAGAGGGCGCCAGCATCCGGGCGGTGCGGTCGGCGTACGCCGAAGCCTCCGGCGTGGCGGCCGACGGCCTCTCTCCCAAGGACATCCACGACATCGCGACGGGCGCCGCGCCCGGCGACCTGCAGGCCGCCCGGCAGGCGTTCGAGACGCTCGGCGAGGTGGTCGGCGATGCACTGGCGAACGTGCTGACGCTCATCGACGGCCTGGCGGTGATCGGCGGCGGGCTTGCCGGCGCAGCCCCGCTCTTCCTGCCGCGGGTGATGGCGGAACTCAACGGCACGATCGCCAGCTACGGCGGCGGAAAGACCAGGCGGCTGATCCAAGACGCCTACGACCTGGGAGATCCCGCCCAGCGGATGGAGTTTCTGCGAGGCGAGGCCCGCGGGGTCGCGGTCCCGCGTTCGAGCCGCACCCTCGTCACCGACCCGCGGAAACGGGTCGGCGTCGGCGTTTCCAAGCTCGGCGCGAGCCGCGCGGTGGGCGTCGGAGCCTATGCGTTCGCCCTCAACCATCTCTGACACACGTTTCCTCCATCCCCGCCGGGCCTCCAATCATGAACCGCTTCCGAATCGCTTTCTGTCTCCTGGCCGCCCTCGTGGCACCATTCGCTTCCCCATGCGGCGCCGAAGACTTCACCAGCCACGTCGATCCCTTCATCGGTTCCGGTGGGCACGGCCACGTGTTCGTCGGCGCCAGCGTGCCATTCGGAGCCGTTCAGGTCGGCCCGGCAAACTTTCATCAAGGCTGGGATTGGTGCTCGGGCTATCACTACTCCGACAGCGTGCTGGCGGGTTTCTCGCACTTCCACCTGGGTGGTACCGGCATCGCCGATCTGGGTGACATCCTGCTGATGCCATTCACCGGCGAGTTGGCCACTGGCCCCGGCTCGCGCAAGGACCCGGACGCCGGGTACGCGAGCCGCTACACCCACGACCAGGAACAGGTCAGCCCCGGCTCCTATTCGGTCGTCCTGCTCGACAACGACGTGCACGTCGAACTGACCGCCACGGAGCGGGTCGGTCTGCACCGCTACCGCTACCCTCCCGAGAAGCGGGCGCGCCTGGCGATCGACCTGAAGTTCGAGAACGGCGGAGGCCGTGTCGTCGAGACGCGGATCCGTCGGGTCGACGAGGCGACGGTCGTCGGCTACCGACGGTCGTCGGGATGGGCGAAAGACCAGCGGGTTTACTTCGCGCTGAAGTCATCGAAGCCGTTCGCCGAGTTCCGCATCTTTCTCGACGACCGCGAGGTGGGCCGCGAGTCGGCCGAGGGCCGGGGGCTGCGGGCCATCGGCACGTACGGGGGTTCGCCGGGCGAGGTGCTGGTGCGGGTCGGCGTATCGCCGGTCAGCGAGGAAAACGCACTCCAGAACCTCGAGGAGGAGGCCGGCGCCGCGGATTTCGCCGCCGTCGCCGCCGCGGCGAAGGCCGCCTGGAACGACCAGCTCGGCCACGTCCGGATCAAGGCCGACGACCGCACCAAGCGCATCTTCTACACCGCGCTCTACCACACGATGATCGCACCGGCGTTGTTCAACGATCACAACGGCGACTACCGCGGCGCCGACGGCGAGGTCCACCGCAACGCGGACTTCGACAACTACACGATCTTTTCGCTCTGGGACACCTACCGCGCGGCGCACCCGCTGTTCACGCTCACCCAGCCGGAACGCGTCGGACACTTCATCCAGACGATGCTCGCCATCCGAGATCAGCAGGGGAAGCTGCCGGTGTGGCACCTGATGGGCAACGAAACCGACACGATGGTCGGGTACCACGCCGTCCCGGTGGTGGTCGACGCCTACTTCAAGGGCCTGCTCGACGCCGACCCGGAGCGGGCCTTCGAGGCGATCAAGAACTCCGCCATGCGCGACGAGCGCGGGCTCGATTCCATCAAGAAGCTCGGCTACATCCCCGCCGAGCGGGAGAGCGAGTCGGTCGCCAAGGCAATGGAATACGCCATCGACGACTGGTGCATCGCCCAGATGGCCAAGGCACTCGGGAAGCAGGAAGACCACGAATACTTTTCAGGGCGGGCCAAGGCGTACAAGAAGTATTTCGATCCCACGACAAAGTTCATGCGGGGCAAACTGTCCGACGGCACGTGGCGCGAGCCGTTCGACCCCGTCGCATCGTCCCACCGCCGCGACGACTACTGCGAGGGAAACGGCTGGCAGTACCTGTGGCTCGTGCCTCAGGACCCCGAGGGATTGATCGAACTGCTCGGCGGCGACGAGCCTTTTGGCGAAAAGCTCGACCAGTTGTTCACGCTCGAGTCGGTCAAGAGCGAGGGCGCCTCAGCCGACATCTCCGGGCTGATCGGGCAGTATGCCCATGGTAACGAGCCAGGGCACCACACCACATACCTGTATGCCTTCGTCGGTCAGCAGTGGAAGACCGCCAGGGTCGTGCGGAAGATCCTCACGACCCTGTATACCGACCAGCCGGATGGCCTGTCGGGCAACGAGGACTGCGGCCAGATGTCGGCTTGGTATGTCTTCTCGGCGCTGGGCCTGTACCCGGTCAACCCGGCAGCGGGCGTCTATGTCTTCGGCAGCCCCGTGGTCGACGAGGCGACGATCGCCCTTCCGGGGGGCAGGTCGTTCACCATCGTCGCCAGGAACAATTCGCCGGCGAACCTCTACATCCAGTCGGCTGAGCTGAATGGGAAGCCTTACGGCAAGTCGTACATCACCCACCCTGACATCATCGCGGGCGGCGAACTGGCCTTCGTGATGGGGCCGGAGCCGAACGAGGCCTTCGGCAGCGCACCGGCGGATCGCCCGCAGTCGGTGGTGATGTCGCGGTAGGAGGCGATCCTGAGGGCAGACGGTTTCTCATAACGCCGTAGCAGCGTTCTGGTACCCGCAGTCGTTGAAGTATCGTGTGCACTCCTGGGGCGTGAAGACAGGGACGAGTTTGCCGAGGAGGTTCCATGACTCTTGGATCGTCCTGGCTGCATCACGTCGGAGCAGGCTTTTGGGTTTGGAATACTGCGGCCGATCGCCGACTCAGGCTTCGGAATCGACACGCTGGCCAGTTGAACAGCCTCACCAACCAGACCTATTACATCGCCGAGCTCCAGCTGGGTGTGCAGTGGTTGCGGGAGGGCCGCCGTCATACGGGTGCGCGTGCCGCCGGCCTCGGGGCGCATCCCGATACGGATCCTTGCATACACTTCATACAGACCCTCCCCACCACCGGTTGTTTCCAGGCACCAGCGCCATGCCTGATTCCTCGCAGCTCGTCGACGCGGCCGTGGCCCTCGCGGCGGAGCTCCAGACGGAGGCCGTCTCGCTCCAGACGCCGGCCGAACGCCGGCAGCAGGCCGAGCTCGCCCGGATGCTCGAGAACCCGGCCGACAAGGCCACGCTCGTCGAGCTCACCGACCAGGCGTTTCGCTCGCACGCGGCCGCCCGCACCGCCGAGCAGTTCACCCACATTCTCGACGTGCAGGGAATCCCGCGGTTCTTCAGCCCGCTCGACCAGGCGCTCCTGCTCGGCTTCCAGACGTTCGGCGACTGGCTCCCGTCGGTGACGGTGCCGCTCGTGAAGTCGCACCTGCGGCACGAGACGGCCAACGTCGTCCTGCCCGCCGAGCCCGACCTGCTCCACGAGCACCTCGCGGCCCGCCGCAGCCAGGGGCTCAGGATGAACCTCAACTTCCTCGGCGAGGCCCTCCTCGGCGAGGAGGAGGCGCGGCAGCGGCTGGAGAAGTATCTCGCGGCCCTGCAATCGCCCGACGTGGAGGTGCTGTCGGTGAAGATCTCCACGCTCGACTCGCAGATCCTGCCGATCGCCCGCGAGCACACGCTCGGCCGGCTCTGCGACCGGCTCGAGCTGCTGTATCGCGCCGCCAAGGCACCCTCACCCCGGCCCTCTCCCGGCGGGAGAGGGAGCGAGGGGGCGGGAGCGCCGCAGCCGCGCGAAGACAAGTTCGTGTATCTCGACATGGAGGAGTATCGCGATCTGTCGCTCACGGCCGAGGCCTTCATGCGCACGCTCTCGCGGCCGGGGCTCGCGCGGGTGCGGGCGGGAATCGCGCTCCAGGCCTACATTCCCGACTCGTTCCGCTGGCAGCGGCGGATCACGGACTGGGCGCGGGAGCGGGTGGCGCAGGGCGGCGCCCCGGTGACGATCCGGATCGTGAAGGGGGCCAACATGGAGATGGAGCGGATCGACGCCGCCCTCCACGGCTGGCCGCAGGCGCCCTTCCGCACGAAGGCCGAGACCGATGCCAACTACAAGCGGATGCTCGACTACGCGCTCCATCCCGAGCACCTCGCTGCCGTACACGTGGGCGTGGCCTCGCACAACCTTTTCGACGTGGCCTACGGGCTCGTGCTGGCGGCCGAGCGCGGCGCGGGGGACCGCGTGCAGTTCGAGATGCTCGAGGGCATGGCCAACCACCAGCGGCGGGCCCTGCTCGGCCACACGAACCGGCTTTTGCTCTACGCCCCCGCCTGCCGCCGCGAGGAGTTCTTGAACGCGATCGGCTACCTCATCCGCCGGCTCGACGAGAACACGGGCCCCGAAAACTTCCTCGGCCACGCCTTCCGACTGACGGTGGGGAGCGACGACTGGAAACTGCTCGAGCGGGGCTTCCGCACGTCGTTCACGACGCCGGTGTCGGATGCACCCCAACGCACGCAGGATCGGCGCACGGAATCGTTTCCCGAGCCGCTCCCCGAGCGGCCCTGGCAGCAGTTC
>JBJSZP010000577.1:0-843 GCA_046090365.1 Planctomycetia bacterium | reverse complement strand
CGCAGCGTCTGCCCGGCGCAGGTGAGCGTGCCCTTGGCATAGTCGATCTGGATCGCGCCGGCGCCGGCCACGCACACTTTGCCCATCTGCCGGGCGACGAGGGCCGCGTGGCTCGACACGCCGCCGCGGCTCGTGAGGATGCCCTCGGCGGCGATCATGCCGCGGAGGTCCTCCGGAGAGGTTTCCACGCGGGCGAGCACCACCTTCTTGCCGGCATGCGCCAGTTCCTCGGCCTTCGCGGCGGAAAACACGAGCTGGCCCGTGGCGGCGCCGGGGCCGGCCGGGAGGCCCGAGGTGAGCAGCCGCCCGCCCTTCTTGGCCGCCTCGTAGTCGTGGCGGTCGAAGATCGGCGCCAGGAGCTGCGAGAGGGCGTCGGGGTCGGCCGACTGGATCGCGTGCTCCGGCGACATCAGCTTCTGCTTCACCATGTCGTGGGCGATCTTCACGTAGGCGAGTGCGGTCCGCTTGCCGTGCCGCGTCTGCAGCATGTAGAGCTTCTTCTTCTCGACGGTGAACTCGAAGTCTTGGACGTCGCCGAATTTCTTCTCCAGCCGCTCGCGAACCTTCTCGAGCTGCTTGTAGGTGACGGCAAACTCGGGGTCGTGGGCCATCTCGGCCACCGGCTTCGGCGTGTGCACGCCGGCCACCACGTCTTCGCCCTGCGCGTTCACGAGATACTCGCCGTAGAACACGTCCTCGCCCGTGGCGGGATCGCGGGTGAAGGCCACGCCGGTGGCGCAGTCGTCGCCCATGTTGCCGAACACCATGCTCTGCACGTTCACGGCCGTGCCCCACTCGTCGGGGATCTTGTACTTGCGGCGGTAGAGGATGGCCCGCTCGTTC
>JBJSZP010000576.1:0-1294 GCA_046090365.1 Planctomycetia bacterium | reverse complement strand
GCCTCGATCCGCGACGCCGCCCCGTTTCGGACCGCCTCGACCTGCGCGGCAATCGAGGGCGTGTTCCGAATCCTTCCCGGTTCACGCGCACTACGGCCGTCGCAACCGCCAACGAGGATCGCCAGGCATACGCTGGTTGCCGTGAGCCAGCCAGCGACTGCCGATCCGCCGGCCGCGGCCGATGTCTCGGAGTCGGGCGTTTTTCCGGGGGAGAACATGCAGTACGATCGTAGGCTCGCGACCGTTCTCCAGCACGGCGCCATCCCGATCACCTGGCGGAATCCATGAGCGACGTTCCCGATCCCTTCCGCGAGGCCCGCCGCACGGCGGGCGTGCTCGGCCTCCCGACCGACCGCGAAACCATCCCCATGATCCTCCGCCACGAGGACGTGCGGAAGGCCGCCAAGGACTGGCACACGTTCAGCTCCGACGCACCGTATCGCGTGCCGATCCCGTCGGAAGAGCATCTGCGGTCGGTCCGGCAGTTGCCGATCGAGGCCGACCCGCCCGAGCAGACGGACTACCGCAAGCTCGTCGAGCCCTTCTTCCTGCGGGCGAAGCAGCCGGCCTTCATCGCCCGCGTCGAGGCGATCGCCGAGCGGCTGCTCGCGGAGGCGCTCGGCCGCGACTCGATCGAGGCGGTCGGAGAGTTCGCCCTGCCGCTGCAGTCGCGGGCCCTCACGGTGCTCCTCGACGTCGACGAGGCCGAGGGTGAGCGGTTCATTGGCTGGGGCGTGCACGTGTTTCATCACGGCGATAACGGCGCGGAGAAAGGCAAGGAACTCGAGCGGTATCTCAACGAGCAGTTCGACAAGGCGGCCGCGGCGCCCGGCGACGATTTCTACGGCCTGCTCACGAAGACGCTGTTCCATGGGCGGCCGCTGACCCGCGCCGAGCAGCTCGGCTTCGCGAACCTGATGTTCGCCGGCGGCCGCGACACGGTGATCTACAGCGTGGCCTGCGCGATTGGCTATTTCGCGGAGCGGCCCGAGGCCCTCGAGTTTCTCCGGGCCGACCCCGGCCGGATCGTGCTCGCGAGCGAGGAGTTCTTCCGCGTGTACATGCCGCTCACGCACATCGGCCGGGTCTGCCCGGTCGACACCGACGTGCACGGCATGACCGTGAAGGCGGGCGACCGCGCGAGCCTGTGCTGGGCGTCGGCCAACCTCGACGAGACGGTGTTCGACGCCGCCGACGAGATCAAGCTCGACCGCCGCCCGAATCCACACGTGGCGTTCGGGTTCGGCGCCCACCTCTGCCTCGGGGCCGCCCACGCCCGCACCGTGATGCGCAC
>JBJSZP010000575.1:0-2406 GCA_046090365.1 Planctomycetia bacterium | reverse complement strand
CATCTCACCCGTCTTCGACCAGCCGAGCCGGCCGTCGATGCCCACGAGGTCTCCGAGGTCGAGGCAGTCGACGACCTTCCAGGCCTCCGGCCCCACCTGCTTCTTGCCGAGCATGATCTGGATCCGGCCCGTGCGGTCGTGCAGGTCGAGGAACACGAGGCTGCCGGCGCTCCTGAGGAGCATGATCCGGCCGGCGACGCGCACCGTCGGCCCGTCGTCGGCGTCCTTGGCGATCGCGTCGCCTTGGGCCCGCACGGCGGCGATCGCCGTCGCGCCGTCGAACCGCCGGCCCCACGGGTCGACGCCGAGCGCCACGAGTCGGTCGAGCTTGTCGCGACGGGCCTTTTCGAGGGCGGCCCCGGTGCCGCGAGGTGCGGCGGAGTCGGGCTGGGAGCGGGGCTCTTCGGCGGCGTGCGACATGACGGCCACGGCTGGAAAACGGGTACGATGCAGGACAATCCGAGACAATCCAGGATTGGACAGTCCAGGATTGTCGGGTTTTTCCTCTGTTTGGAGAAGGGCGGTCGATGGCGCTGCGCGGGGCCCCCGAGCTTTTCTGCATCGAATTGCGCACGGCCCGCTGGGCTGAACTCGTGGAGTGGTATCGCACGGTGCTCGGCCTCACGGTGCTCGTGCGCGTGGTGGACGACGGCTACGCGCTCCTCGCGGCCGGCCCCGGCCGGCTCGCGCTGCTCGCCCGCCCCGATCCCGCGCCGGCGAGCGACCGCGTGAGCCTCGGCCTCGAGACGGCCGATCTCGACGCCGTCGCCGGCCGCCTCGCGGCCGCGGGCGCCCAGTTCACGTCCCCGCGCGAGCATGCCGAGGGCTTCCGCGAACTCGTCGCTCGCGACCCCGACGGCAACGTGCTCCGGCTCTTCAGCTGGCCGACGCGCCGCGGCGGCCCGGCCTCATGAAGCCCCGGGTGGAAACCCGGAGGTGATGCGGGCTGCGGCGTCAGGCGGCGACCTGGGGCCGCCGAGCGTGGTGCGGCGTGGAGCGGAGGAGCACGCAGCCCGCGAGCACCTCGGGCTTCCCGGGGGCGCCGACGGCGGCCGTGGGGCAGGCGACGAGGCCCGTGAGCCGGCCCCACGTCTCGCGGAGCGCGTGCGGCACCGAGCAGGCGCTCACGTTGCCGGTGTGGCGCGTGAGACCGTTGACGAGTTCGCCACCGACACCGTGCTCCTCGAGCTTCATCCCCGTGAACCGCACGATGCCCGAGCCGGCCTGGTGCGGCACCACGAAGTTCACGTCGCCGCCGGTGAGCCCCGTGGCCGCGAGCGCCGTGGCCACGGCGGCCGACATCGCCCGCGGCGCGATCTCGGCGATCGCCATGCCGTCGAGCGAATACACGACCCGTTCCCGCTCCTCGGCCGTGCCGCCGCCCGGGGCCGGCACCGGCACGACGGGCTGCACGTGGAAGTCGAACGTGGCCTTCTCGGCCGGCTGCTTCTCGGCGTGTGCGTGGACGATCTCGAAGTGCGCCGGATAGCGGCGGCTCGCAAGCGGCGCGACGAGCGTTGCAGAGGCCATGTCGCCAAACAGGCCGCCGGTCTGCCGGCAGGCGAAGTTTGTGATCCGGCTGATGCGGGTGGCGACGACGACGAGGAGATATTCGTCGCGGCCGAGCGCGAGCCGCGGGGCCCAGCGATGTGACACGAGCGCGAGGGCCCGGCTGTAGCCGCAGCAAAACCAGTTGATGCCCACGGCGCGGCAGCGCGGCGCGTTCAGGGCCCGGGCAAGCTGCCGCGCGGCCCGGCCCGGCCGCTCCTCTGCCGCGGCGGCGGGCGCGAGAAACCGGCGGGCCGCCGACGGGGGAATGAACGACGGCGACACGAACAGGATCCCGCGGCAGTCGGCAAGGCTCGCGCCCGTCTCGCGTTGGAGGGTGCGCACCGCGGCCAGGCCCATCGTCACCTCGTCGTCGACGGAGATGCCGCGGGCCTCGATGCCGGTGTGCTGGGCGAACTTGCGCGGCATCGCGTCGCCGAACCAGGCGTTGCCCACCTCCCAGGAGGGCTGGTGGATCGCAATCGCGGCGATGCCGAGGGACGGCGAGGCGTTGTCCATGGAAAGTGTCGGCCAGGGCGGCTGAAGGGGCGGGGATTCTGCCGATGGCCCCCGGCCGACGCCAGTGCGAAAACCCCGAATTTTGTCGGGATGCGTGGCCCTCAGACCGTGTATCTTCTCCGCATGGGATTCACGGTCGCTCGAAAACAATCACTCGTGCCCACGAGTCCGATCATGCCGTCGTCAGGCTCGGATGGCGTTCGGTTTTGGGCTCCCCGCATCGCGGGCGTGGCGCTCGTGCTCTGGCTCCTGATGCTCTGCCTGCTGCCCGATCCGCGGCCGCTCGGCGCGCCCGAATGGGCGGTGCGGCTGGCGAGCCGCGCAGGCCGGCTCAGCGAC
>JBJSZP010000574.1:0-3990 GCA_046090365.1 Planctomycetia bacterium | reverse complement strand
CCCCATATCCCGTCGCCGGACGTTCGCCTTCGCCCTCCAGGCTCCGGCTCACTCGACTCCGGCTGCGCTGCGCCATCCATGGCTGCGCTTGCCTGCATACGCCTGCTCCGGGACACGGGGAGCCCGAAGCCTCCTCAACTGGCTTGACTGAAAAGGGGGGGAGGCGAGGGGTTGCCCCTACCATTGAGCCGGCGTGAGTCACCAGCGGAGCCATGGATGGCGCAGCGCCTGTGACTCCGAGCGAACGGAGCCCATGGATGGGCGCAGTGAGCGTCCGGCGAGGTGGTACGGGGCAACCCCGAGCCGGCGCAGCAGAGTTGAGTTCAGATGCGCCGAAGCCTGTCCTATATCGGATATTCGGAGCCCGAAGCCGGCGCGCTGTTACGCGGCGCGGCGTTGGATCGTGCGAGTGGCGAGTTCGTCGACGCGGCGCTTGTCGATCGCCTTCCACACGGTCGTGCCCGGCTTCGCTCCGTCCGGTGTCTCGACGAGCACCGTGGTGGCCGCGTTCATCATGCGCTGGATGAAGAACCAGCTGCGCTCGAGGTGCCGCGGGTCGTTGTCGGCGGCCACGAGCACGAGGTCGAATACGCCGAGATGGTTGCACAGCCGGGCGAGCGACGTGTCGACGTTGCCGGGCACGAGCTGCACGCGGCCGAGGGCATGGAGCCGCTGGTGGGCCGCCTTGAGGGTCACGCCCGGCGGATCGCTCGGGAGCCGGCCCTCGAAGCGGTCGAGACCCACGTAGTGCAGCTGATCGCCTGCCGACGAGCGGGCGAAAGCCAGGAGCCGGGCGGTGCGGTCGAGCGTGCCCAGACCGAGTTCGAGGATCCGCTTCGGGCTCTTGCTCCGCACGAGACGGTAGATCGGCCGCTCGCCCGCCGGCTTGGAGAGCCGCGTGAGCCAGAGTGTCCCAAGCCAACCAAACTTCTTCATCGGAGCCCCCCCGGCGGCGTCCAAGTGAGGTCGGCAGGAGGGCCGCGCCGAATTCAATCGGGGCGGTGCGATCGGCAGACTCTGCCAGGAGCCGGCTCGGCGCGGGCCGGGAGCCAGCCGGTCAGTGCCTAGCCGCCGCGGATCTGCTGCAGGGCCCGCTTCGCGGCGGCTCGCACCGCCGGCGCCGGGTCTTCCTCGGCGACGAGCTCGAGGATCGGCACGGCGTCCGCCGCCGGGGCGCCGATGTCGCCCAAGGCGACGGCGGCCTCGAGGCGGGCGAGCTGCTCGCCGCCGCGCAGGGCCTTGCGGAGCAGCGGCACGGCCGACGTGAACAGCGCGGCGTTGCCGGGCTCGATCTTGAGGCTCGCCCACGTGGCCACGGTGGCCAGGATTTCGTCGGTCGAGCCGGCCAGTTTCTGCAGGTCGGCGGCGGCGGGCTTGGCGGCGGCGCCGATCCTGCCGAGCGCGTAGGCCGCGGCATAGCGGACGCCCGGCGGCCCGTCGGTCGACGTGAGCATGGCCTGGAGCGCCGGCACCGCCTCCGCCGCGTCGGGGCCGACGGCGGCGATGGCGATGGCGGCATCGCTGCGATGGGCCGGGTCGGGGTCGGCGAGCGCCGTGAGGAACGAATCGAGGGCACCCTTCGACACCGGGCCGATCGCCGTGAGGATCTCCATCGCGATGCTGCGGATGTCAGGATCGGCCAGCGCCTTCTCGAGGGCGTCGACCGCCAGCGGGCCCTCGCGCACGAGCGCCGCCGCGGCCGCCTCGCGCACGCCGGGCTCGGGGCTCGAGAGGAGCCTCACGAACTCGTCGGTGAGCCGCTTCTCCGTGGCGTCGTCGATGCTGCCGGCGAGGTCGGAGATCGCGGAGATCGATGCGGTCTGCACGGCGGGCTTCGCGCCGGAGAGCCCCGCCGTGAGCCGCTCGACGGCCGCGGCCACGAGCTGCTTGTCGTCGGGATGGATGCGGGCCCGGGCCCAGGCGGCGATCGCGGCCAGAAACGGATCGGCATCCGTGGCGGCCTTCTCGAGGGCCGCGTCGGCCTCCTTCGCCCGCAGCCGGCCGAGGGCGAAGGCGGCGGCGAACCGCAGCGAGTTTTCCTCCGCGTCGAGGGCCTTGGCGATCTCGCCGATGGCCGGCCGGGAGGCGTCGCCGATCGCGGCGAGCGCGATGATCGACTGCATCCGTTCCTCGGGCTCGCCCGCGGCCACGCCGGCCCCGAGGGCCGGCACCGCGGGCGCGGCGGCCTCTCCGATCTCGGCGAGGGCCACGCTCGCCCAGTAGCGGGCGCGCGGATTCTCGAGCGCCTTCACGAGCACGGGCACGGCCTCGGGGCCGATGTCGGCGAGCGAGTGGAGCGCGGGGAGCACGACCGACGGATCGGCGTCGGCCAGCCGCTCGCCCACGAGGCCGGCGAGCCTGCCTTTGTCGGGCTCGAGCGCGGTGATCGCCCGGAGCACGGCCCTGCGCACCCGCGGATCGGCGTGCGTCATCTTGGCGGTGAGCGCCTCGACGGCCGCCTCATACACGGCGAGGTCGGCCGCCGGTGTCTCCGCCGACACGTCGTCGTCGGCCCGGATGAGCCCGATTGCAGCGGCCGCCTGCGTGGCCACGATCGGGTCGGCGTCGTCGAGCAGTTTCGTGAGCAGCGGAACCGCCGCGATCGCGTCTTCGCCGATCAGCCCGAGGGCCCGGGCGGCATGCCACCGCACCCGCGACGAGCCGTCGGCCATCGCCTTCACGAGATCGGCGTAGGCGGCCTTGGCCTGCGGCCCGAGGGCTGCGATCGCGTCGACGGCGAGCACGCGGGCATCCTCCCCCTCGGCCGCCGCAAGCGTGGCGCGCAACTGCTCGATCGAGGCCGCTTCGGCGGCGGCCGCCGCCGTCCCAGTATCTTGCTTGGCGTCTTGCTTGCCGTCGGGGGCCGTGACGGTGACGACCTCGGTGGCCACCGGCTTGGCCGGGGGCGGGGGCGCCGGCTGGCTGCAGCCTGCACAGGCTGTCGCGGCGAGAAGCGCGGTCACGGTCCAGTGTTGCAGCGTCATGATTTCACCTGGTGCAGGAACGACGTCGCCCGGTCGCGGGGCTCCGAGTATACTCGTGCCCGTCGCGAAACGGCGGCAGTGTCTCCCTGTTTCCCGGTTTTGACCAGCCCGATTCCCGATTGCACGCGGAGGCGAGAGGTTCCATGGCGTCGACGACGTTTCAGTTCCGCACGGCACCCGCCCTGGCAGCGATCTGCCTCGGAACCGTGCTCTCCGGCGGACCCGTGATCGCGCAGTGGGGCGGTGGTTGGGGCGGCGGCTGGGGCATGGGCAACTGGGCCTCCACCGCCCAGCAGGGCGCCGCCGACGGCATCGCCGCAGTCGTCCGCTCCGAGGGCTACGCCAACCTCAAGAACTCGGAGGCGGCCAAGAACTGGCAGGAAGCCAGGTCGATGGATATCGACAACAAGATGAAGTGGACGGAAACCTACTTCGAGATGCGGAAGACCAACCGCGAGGCCCGCGCCGCGGAGGAAGGCCCGCCGGTCACGCAGGAGCAGGCGATCCGCATGGCGAAGATGGCCGCCCCGCCGCGCCTCGGCTCGACGCAGCTCGACCCGGTGACCGGCCACATCGAATATCCGCTCGTGCTCCGCGACGACATCTTCGCCCCCAACCGCCAGGAGGTCGACGCCTTGTTCGCCAAGCGTGCCGCCTCGGGCGGCAGCGTGCAATACGAGGAGGTCCGCGAGATGCAGGATGCGGTGTCGAAGTTCATCGACGTACTCCGCCAGAACGTGGGCAACTACGCGGCCGGCGACTACGGCCGCGCCCGCACGTTCCTCGACAGCCTCGCCCGCGAGGCGCGCATGCCCGCCGGCTGAGCGAAGTGGGACTGGCGTCCCGCCTGTCATGCCTAGGTTGGTGCGCGCCGGCTTCGGGCTCCCCGTATCCCGTCGCCGGACGTTCACTGCGGCCCTCCAGGCCTCCGTTCACTCGACTCCGGCTGCGCTGCGCCATCCATGGCTACGCTTGCCTGCATACGCCTGCTCCAGGACACGGGGAG
>JBJSZP010000573.1:0-4874 GCA_046090365.1 Planctomycetia bacterium | reverse complement strand
ATTCCGTGCGGCCGGTGACAATGTCGCGGGCGGCCCGCTCGATCGTGTGCTGCCGCTCCGCGAGCCGCTCGATGGCCCGCAGGAGCTCCGGCTCCTCCGGCCGCTCGACGCCGTCGGTGAGCAATTGCGCGAATCGCTTCGTGCGGGTGTTCACCCGCATCTGCAGCGAGCGGATCATCTTCAACTCGGAGATCTTGTCGACGAGCGGCTGCTCTCCCGGCTGCGCCGGCCGTCCCCCTGCCCCGCCCTGCTGCCGGGCCTGCTGCTCCTTCTGCGCCTTCTCGAGCGCCCCGAGCATCTCCTCGAGGTTGGCGACGAGGTCCTGCACCAGGCCGCGGGTCGTCTCCCCCGTGTCGCCGCGGCCGAGCCGAGCGGCCGCCTGCGTGGCGTCGTCGCGCACCTGCTCCAGGGCCTCCGGGATCGCGACGGCCGAGCCGTCGTCGCGCACGAGCACGAGGGCCTTCCCGGCATCGACGCCGATCGCCGCCTGTTCACGGCCGAGCCGCGCCGCTTCCAGCTGCCGCTCACGATCCGCGCCCGACTGATCGGCAGCCTTTTCCGCAGCCAGCTTGTCGATGCCCGCGAGCACGGCCTTCTCGGCGCGGAGCATGGCCCGGAGCCGGGCCTCCAGTTGCACGAGCAGCTTCTCGACCTCCTCCTCGCGGAGCTGACGGAGGATCTCCTCGAGCTCGGCCCGCGCCGTCTCGAGCTCCTCGACCGCCTTCTCCTGCTCACCGCGGGCGTCGCGGCGCCGGGCCTCGTCGAGCTGCTCCTTCGCCTTCTGCATCCGGCGCTTCGCCGCCTCGAGCCGCTGCTTCGTGCGGGCGGCGCGTGAGGCCTCGTCGTCGCCCTCGATCGGCTTCTCGCCGCCCTCGGCCTCGGATTCCTCGCAGGGCTGGCCGGACTGCTGACCGGATTGCTCACCCTGCTCGCCACTCTGGCCGCCCTGCTTGCCGCTCTGGGAACCCTGCTCGCCACCCTTTGCTTCCTGCTCGCCGCCCCTGGATTCCTGCTCACCGCCCTGTGAATCCTGTTTCCCGCCTTTCGGAGAACCATCTGCTTTTTCTCCGCCCTCCGCTTGCTTCTGCGTGTCCGCTGGTTCTCCCGCCTCAGCTTTGCCCGCGTCGCCGCCGGCGCTCGCATCCATCCGCTTTGCAAACCCCTCGATATCGCGGGCGAGCTCTGCCGTCTCTTCGGCGAGCTTCTCCTGCCGGCCGGCGAGCTTCTCCGCATCGCCGCCAGCCTCCGTCGAGCCCTCGATGTCGCGCTGCTTCGCGATCGCCTTCGCCACGCGCGAGAGAAACTTCTTCACCTCCTCCTTCGCCGTCGCCCGCTGCCGCTCGGTGTCGCCGGCCTCGAGCAGCCCGAGCAGTTCCTGGAGCTTCTCGATCGCCGTCGCCTGGCTGGAGCCCGCCTTCAACAGTTGCCCCTGCTCGAGCAACGACACGATCACGTCGAGCCGGTCCCCCACCTCCTCCTCGCGGGCCCGCGCGAACACGTCGCGCAAGAGCGCCGACCGGCGCGGGTCGTTGGCCGCCATCAGGTCGGCGAGGCGAAGAAACGTGCGCTCGAGGTCGCGGAACTGCCGGGCCAACTCCTGCTCGCGGGAGGCCAGCGGCGGCGGCGCGGCGGCGCCGGCGGCCGGCGTGTCGGCCGCGCCGGCATGGCCCGCCAGGCCGAGGACGAGCATCCACGGCACGAGGCCGGAAGCGAGACGCGACGCGGAGCGCGGATGGATCATGGACGGCGCCAAACGGCCCTCACGGTTGCTCGAGCGCCTCGCGCGCCTTTTGCTTCTGCCGCCGCAGGGTTTCCGCCCGGATCTCCTCCTGGGTCCGGATCAGGCCCCGCAGCGCGTCGACGACCTCGTTGAACGACTCCAACTCCATCATCTTATCGAGAACAGCCCGCATCCGCGCGAGCACCGCTTCGACGCTCCTCACGACCTCCTCCCGCGGAGGCCGGCGCCGGCAGGCCGCCGCGAGCGCCGGGAGGTCGTCTGCGGCGATCTTCGCGAGCGGGTCGGCGATCTGGGCCACGAGCCGGCTGTCTAGTTCGGCCGAGAGGAGGGCGTTGTTCTCGAGCTCCGCGCGGATCAGGCTGAAGGCCGCCGCGATCTCGCCCGTCTCGCCGGCCGCCCGCGCCGCCGCCTCCGCCATCCGGGCCACGTCGTCGCGGGCGGGATCGTCGTCTCCCGTGGGCCCGTCGGCCGGCGCGACGAGCCGATCCCGGGCCTGCGCGAGGTCGGCCACGCTGCTCTCGAACCGGCGGCGCAGGATGATCTCCCGGGCCTCGAGCATCGCGAGCAGGGCCTCAGGCGTGACCACCTCGAGGCTCCACGCGTCGGACGTGCCGACGTTCGGCCCGCCTTCGAGCCGGCAGCCGTCGGTGGCGGTGACGGCCACGGTGAGCCGGCCGCCGGGCACGAGGCCGAGCGGCTGGAGCGGCACCCGCTCGGGCGCGTCGGGGGGCAGGTCCACGACCGCCGTGCCGGGAGCGACGCGGGCGATCGGCAGCGCGACCTCGGCGCCGTCGGCCCGCGTGAGGAGCACGCCCGCCGCATCGATCCCGTGGTCGTCGGCGACAGTGCCCACGAACGGGAGCACGGCGGCCGGCGTGACCGCCGTCGAAATGCCGGGCATGCGCACCGTCACCTGGGGCGGCGCGTCGGGCACCGCCGAGAGCACGAACGAGATCGGGTCGCGGTTCACGAGCCCGTCGGTATCGGTGAACCGCACGGCGAGCGTGCGGTCGCCGCTCGCCGGGTCCACGGTGGCGGTGATCGTCCGCCCGCGGCTCCCTGCCGCGAGCGTGGCCAGCACCTCCTCGCCGCCGTCGCCGACGGCCACGAGTTCGGCTGCCGTGAGCGGCTTCGTCGCGGTGCAGGCGATCTCCACCGCCGATCCGGCCGGCACCTGCACGATCCGCGACGCCGGCGCCTGCCGTCGGCCGCCGCCGAGATACTCCGGCAGCGTGTAGCCGATCTCGAGCCGCTCGAGGCCCGGCGCATCGACCACGACGAGCTCGAGCCCGCGCAGCCGGGCGTCGCCCCCGCGGATCTCGAGCTCGAGATTCTCCGTCACGCCTTTGAGCACGTGGCCGAACGCCTGGGCGCCGTCCACGACGCCGCCGCGCGTGCCCATCCGGTCGGTGCGCCAGCCGCCGCGAGCGCGGCTGCGCAGGTCGATCACCTCGGGCACGAGCCGATCGGCGGCCGCCTTTACGATCACGTCGACATCACTGCCCCGGGCCACGATCCGCTTGCCGTCGACGAAGCCTTCGGCGGTGAGAGCGACCTGCCGCGGCCAGGGATCGTCGCGGAAGAACACGTGGCGGCGCACCCACAGGTCGGCGAGCGCGGGCCGGCCGAGCGCGAGCCCGGCGATCGTCGCCGCGCCGAGCAGCCCTGCCATCAACAGTCCCACGAGCCAGCGGCGCCGGAACAGCCGGGGGCGGTCGACCTGGTCGACGAGCGCCGCGGCCTCGGCGACGGTGCGGGCGAGCAGGCCGGGATCGACGTCGTCCCGCGGCTCCGCGGCGAGTTCGATCGCAGTCGAGAGGCTGTCGCGAAACTCCGGATGGGCCCGCTCGACGAGGGTCGCGAGCGCCGTGTCGGAAAGCGGCGTGACCAGGCGGCTCACGAGCTTCGTGGCGACGAGCCACACGAGCCCGACGAGCGCCGCGGCCGCCACGGCCATCCGCCAGCGCGACGGCGGCTCCACGAGCCAGTCGGTCGCGAGCGTGGCCCAGAAGATCGCGGCGCCGGCGAGGCACACGAGCGCGAGCGACTCCACCCAGATCCAGAGCCGCGTGCGGCGCCGCAGCGAGCCAAGCAGGCCGCGCAGGCGCGTCATCTCCGGCGAACCGCCCATCACCGAGCGCGGGGCGGCCGGCGGAGCGTTGTCGGTGTCGGGAGGGGCGACGGTGGCCACGGGGCGTTCTCGGGGAGGCGGTGTCAGGCGAGGCGGACGAGCCGGCGCACGATCCATTCGAGGCATAAGAGGCCGCAGGCGGTGGCGAGCAGGGCCGTGTTCAGCCAGCGCTTGAAGGCTGCGTCGGGCGCGCCGCTCTCGTATTCGCGCCGCGAGCGGTCGGGGATCAGGGCGGCGAGAGACTGCGACTCGTCGACGGTCCACGCCGGGCCGTCGAGGTAGCGGGCCGAGCCGCCCGACAGCGCGGCGAGCTGGTCGAGCACACCGCGATCGAGCCGCGGCCGCTCGAGCTCGCGGTCGGGCAGCCGGGCCTGGATGCGGCGCGACAGTTTCTCGCCCGACCCGGCGTTGAGGTCGACCTCGATCCGCCACGGCCCCTCGCGGGCCGCGACGAACGCCCCCTGCACCACGCCCGGGCGGGCGGCCTCGGGCACGAGCGGCACGCGGACCACCGTCCCGTCGGGCCCGACGGCCTGGCACGACACCGGCGCGGCGGCGGCCGCGTCCTTCTCGCCGCCGCCCGCCACGACCCGCACCACGACGCTCGATCCCACGGCATAGCGATCCCGCTCGACGAGCAGCCTGGCCTTCCGCGACCCGCGCAACAGCCGCCCCTGCGACACGTGCCGCACGAGCTGCGTCGTGAACCGCTCGTAGGCCGCGTCGTCGATGCCACGCAGCCGCCACGTCTCACCGCTGCCGAGGAAGAACACGCTGCCCGATCCGTAGAACTGCCCGGCCAGGGCGATCGGGTTCGAGTCGACATTCGGCCCGTCGCCCGCCGACGCCCGCGCCCGGGCGTAGACCGTGGCGCCGGGCTTCGCGGCCGTGGCCCCACAGCAGGTGTAGAAGCCCTTGAACTCGCTCCATAGCGACTCGCTCGCGGCGCGGCTCGACGCCAGCCAGAGGAACTCCGCGTCCTGGCCGTCGGGCGTGAACACG
>JBJSZP010000572.1:0-23676 GCA_046090365.1 Planctomycetia bacterium | reverse complement strand
CGCAGCTCGGCGAGGCGGGCCCGCGAGAACGGCTCCCACGGGAGGATCGACTTCACGGGGCCCAGGAACGCGAAGGCGGCCGTGCCGACGGCGGTCGCGAGGGCCGCGGCCTGCACCCAGCGGCCGAAGCCGACGGGGCCGGCGGTGCGCTCCTGCGCGCGGCCCACCCACCAGCAGGCGGCCCAGATGCCGATGAGGAGGGCGAACGTGGGGATGAACGCGTTGTGGTCGAGGAACGTGAACAGGAACACGACGGTGCCCAGCATCACGAAGCCGAGCACTTCCTTGAGCGTTTCCATCCAGGCGCCGGGCTTCGGCAGGAATCGCACGAGGCCCGGGAACAGGCCCACGACGAGGTAGGGGAGGGCCATGCCGGTGGCGATGGCCCCGAACACGGTGTAGGTCACAGGGGTCGACTGCGCGAGCGTGAAGCCGAACACGGGCCCGAGGAACGGCCCGCTGCAGGGCGTGGCCAGGACGGTGCTCAGCACGCCCTTGAGGAACGCGCCGAGCGGCCCCTCCTGCGACTGCACGTGGCCGGCCTTCTCGCCGATGAACCCCGGGATCGGGAGCTCCCAGATGCCGAGGAACGAGAGGGCGAACGCGAACACGATCGCGATCATCGTCACGTTGAACCGCGTCGAGGTGAACTGCTCGCCCCAGGCGAGGTTGTCGGAGCCGAGCCCGAGGTTCGCCGCCACGCTGGCCGTCGCCAGGGCGAAGAACACGGCGTAGAGCCCGGCGCAATACCAGAGGTTCATGCGAAACACCTCGGCCCGGGCCTTGCCCGACTGCTGGGCAAACGACATCAGCTTGAGCCCGAGCACGGGGAGCACGCAGGGCATGAGGTTGAGAATCAGCCCGCCGGCGAGGCCCATCAGGAGTGCCACCGGCAGCGAGAGGGCGGCCGGGGAGGCGGCAGCGGAGGCCGCCGGGCCCTGCGCGACGTTCGACCCGCGCGGCTGAGACCGGGGCAGATCGATCGCCGCCGACGCCCGGGCGGCCTCGGCGTAACGGGCGGGGGCGAATTCGACGCGGCCAGTCGCCGGGTCGTCGTCGCGGGGGAGGGTCGCGGTGAGTCGAACGGCCGTCGGCGGGTCGCAGGTCGAGTCGGTGCAGGTCTGGAACCCGACCACGGCGTCGAGGCCCGCGGCCGCGGCTTCCGGCTCGATGAGGATTTCGAGGGCGACCGGGCCGTCCACGGCATTCGCCGCGGCGAGTTCGGGATTGGTGGCGCGGTCGGCGACCAGGGCGGTGACCTTGGCCACCCGCAGGCCGGCGGTCGGCGGGAGCGACACGATCGTGGGCTTGCCCTGGCCCACGTCGGAGGCCTCGGTGGATGCCGGGGCGTACAGGTGCCAGTCGGGCTCGGGCGTGAGGCGGATCACGAGCGGCCAGAGTCGCTTTCCTCCGGGACCGGGCCGGGCCGGGGCGAACGCGGCCTCGAGCCTGGCATGGCTCCGCTCCGGGCTGAACGAGGCCGGCGGGGGTGATACGAGGCCGGCGGCGGGCTGCGTGGTGCCCGAGACCGTGAACGGAAAGGTTTCGGGCGGGGTGCAGGCGTTGTCGCGGCAGAGCTGGACGCTCACGGAGCCGTGGATCGCGGCGGCTTTTCCGGCGGGGTTGGCCGCGAGGGGTGCCCTCCAGGTGACCCGGCCGGAGTGCTCCTCGACCACCACCCCTTTCCAGCCGGGCACGTCGTCGACCGTGCGGCGGGTGGGCGGCTCGGCCGGCCGGAACGGGCCGTTTGGCAGCTGCGGGGAATCGGCGGCGACCGTGATCTTCGTCGGCTTCGGGCCACCCGGCTTCTGGTCGAGCGAGTAGAGGTGCCAGCCCTCCTCGAGCACGGCCGTGACCGCGAGGACGTCGCCCCCGTCAGGGCCCCGTTCAACGGCGGCTTCGACCCGGATCGGGCTCGCGAGGCCGGCGGTCAGGCTGGCCAGCGAATCGAGCGGCGGACCGTCGGCCCGCGCGGCCGCGGACAGGGCGCACACGCCCGCCAGCACTGCCGTCAGCACACGCATCTGTCGCCACATCCATCCCTGCATACCAAAAATCCTACCGGGGGCGTTTTCCGGGGGTCAATCGCGTCACGGGGCGGTGTTTCTCGCGATCTCGACCGCCTCGGGAAGCTCGCCGACGAGCCGAGCGAGTCGTGCCTGCACGCTGGAAATATCGGCAAACTCCCGTCTTTCCGTGATCAGCCAGCGAAACCAGTTGTCGAGGCCGCAGATCACGCCCGTGGCGTGGAGCCAGGGAACGAGCCGGCGTTCGCTGGATTCGAGTGGCCGCACTGCCTCGTAGGCGTCGAGCGCATGGCGCCACTTCTCGAGCCACGTCGCGTCGCGTGCGGCGGGCGGTGCGTCCCAGCTGCCGAGCAGCCGGGCCAGGTCGGTCGCCGACGTGTCGCGGCCGGCGGCGTGAAAATCGATGAAGCCGGCGAGACGAGCGTCGTCGAGAAACAGCACATGGTCGCTCCACACGTCGCGCAGCACCGGCTGCGCGGTGACCGCGAATGGCTCCGTGGCTGCGATGCGCTTGACTGCGTCGGGACCCCCGAGCGACTCGAAGGCTTCGATCGCTGTGAGCAGACCCGCGGAAACGGCCGGCGGGGTGATCCGCCGGACCTTCGGCTCGAGCAGCCGCCACGGAGCGGACTGCATGCGGGCCGCCTGGCTCACCCGCGTGCGGATGCCAAGCGATAGCTCGCGGCCGGGGGCGGCTCCAGGGAGCGTGGCTGCCGCCGCGTGGAGCCGCGCGAGGGCGGCAAGCGCGGTCGTCGCCTCGCCGCGCGAGGGAGCCGACCGTGGGCTGCCCGGGAGGAACGCGACAAGTTCCCAGAGGCGACCCGACTGATCGGCGACGAGCGTTTCGCAGGCGATGTCCGGCGCTGTCCCAACGAGTGCGGGCCGGAGCCGGGGCACCGTGTCGAGCCCTGCCGCTGTGAGGTGCGTCATGAGGGCGTGGACCCATGCCGCCCGCTCGGGCGACACGTGCGGCGCGAAGCTCTTGAGCACGAGGCGTTCGCCCGAGGGCCTCTGCACGAGGAAGACAGCCGATCCGCTCAAGCCGGCGCCGCGAAGCGGCCTCGTCGCCACCTCCTCGTCGCGAAACCAGGCCTCACAGGGCGGGCGGAAGTCGGTCATGACGGTCTCGATGGTCGTCCTGCGGGCGTCGTGCTACGCTCCAGAAGAATCCTACGCGGCCTGCCGCCGCGGAGCGGTGCATGACCGGTGAAGTAAAAATCCTGCTCGTGTCGCCCGACCTGCTCGCCACGAGCCGGATCGCGGCGCTCGCGCGGCCGCTCCCGGCCCGCGTGGAAACGCTGCGCAGCCTCGACGACGAGCCCGCCGAGGGCCCCTTCGACCTCGTGCTCCTCGACCTCCAGGGACTGCCGGGCGATGCAGCCGTGATCGTCGCGCGGGTCGCGAAGCTCGTGGAGCGGCAGCAGGCCGACGGCGGCCGCAGCGCGAAGATCGTGGCCTTCGGGCCGCACGTGCACAAGGACCGCCTGGCCGATGCGCAGGCGGCCGGCGCCGACGTCGCCGTGAGCCGCGGCGAACTGCTCGGGTCGTTCCCCGGGCTCGTGCGGCGCTGGCTCGACTGACGCCCTTCAACGGCCGAAGAATCGATACGCGCCCGAGCCGACCTCGAGGATCACCTCGCCCGGCTGCGATTCGACGACCTTCACTCCCGGCACCCCTCCCCCAGCCACCGGTCGGGCATCGGCCGGCTCGCCTTCCATCACGCCCGCCGGATCGCGGGCCGGCACGTGCACGAGCGCGGTCGCATTGGCCGGCACGCGCACCCGCATCTCGACGCCGCCGTCCACCCGTCGCCAGTGGCTCTCGATAGGCCCGCGCGGGCTGTCGTAGTCGGCCTTCACCCAGTCGATGACCGCCCGCTCGGCATTGCTGCCGGGCGTCGGCAGCCGCGGCCGGATGCGGATCCGGGCGTATGCCGGGTCGATCGTGTCGATGCCGGCGAGTGTCCGGAAGCCCCACTCCATCACCGCCCCGAACGCATAGTGGCTGAAGCTGTTCATGGCGGCGTTGTTCTTGCCCGTAGCCCCCTCGAAGCCGTTCTCCTTCGTGAAGCTGTCCCAGCGCTCCCACACGGTGTTGGCGCCCTGCTCGACCTCGTAGCCCCAGCTGGGAAACGACCGACTCTGGAACAGGCGACAGGCGAGATCGTGATGGCCGTGCTCGGAGAGCGCCGGGAGGATCGCCTTCGTGCCCAGAAAACCCGTCGTCATCCGGGTGCCGGCCTGCTCGATCCGGCCGGCGAGCTGGCGGGCCACCGGCGCCGCCTTGTCGGCAGCCACGAGGCCGCATTCGATCGCCAGTGCGCAGGCCGTCTGCGTGTCGACGTTCACGGTGCCGTCGTCGCGGAGATACTTCCGGCGGAACGACGCGGCGAGATCCTCGAACCGCCGGCGGTAGGCGGCGGCCTCGTCGGCATTGCCGAGGAGCAAGGCCATCTGCGTCATCATCCGCGCCGACTGGGCGTGGTAGCAGAGGTCGACGTAGGCGGTCGGCGTGGGCTCGTTGACGTTGAGCCAGTCGCCCCACTCGTTGCCCGCGGCCACGCCCTCGAGCTTCGGATCGAGCCGGGCCCGCCAGCCCATGAAGGCCCGCATCGACTCCCAGTGCCGCTCGACGAGACGGCGGTCGCCGTACACGAGCGCCATCGTCCATGGGCAGATCACCCCGGCGTCGGTCCAGGCCGTGCCGAACGTGGCCTGCGGCTTGCCGTGGGCGAAGGGGTAGGGGCAGTAGTCGGGATAGGCGCCGGCGGCGTCTCCATCTCGCCGCTGCGCCTCGCGGACATCGTCAATCCACTTCGTGAAGAAGGCGGCGACATCGGCATTGAACGTGGCGGTGCGGGCATAGATCTGGGCGTCGCCCATCCAGCCGAGCCGCTCGTCGCGCTGCGGGCAGTCGGTGGGCACCTCGATGAAGTTGGCCCGCTGCGTCCACACGGTGTTGCGCCAGAAGCGGGTAAGCAGGTCGTCGCTGCAGGCGAACCGACCGACCATCGGCGTGGCATTGTGGAGCACGAGGCCGGTCACGGTGTCGAGCGGTGGGAGCGTGCCGGCCGGCAGGCCGCTCACCTCGACGTACTGGAAGCCGTGGTAGGTGAACCGGGGCGTCCAGGTCTCCATGCCGCCGCCCTTGCAGATATAGGTGTCGATGGCCCGAGCGCGGCGGAGGTTTTCGGTCATCAGCCGGCCGTCGGGATGGAGCATCTCGCCGTAGCGGAGCGTGAGCGTGGTGCCCGCCGGTGCGGCCACCTTCAGTTGGACGACGCCGGCGAAGTTCTGCCCCATGTCGAAGATGAACACTCCGGGCTTCCACTCCCGCACGCTCTTGGCCGCAAGGTCTTCGGTGATCTCGATCGGCTGGGCCGCGTAGGCCACGATCTCTGCCGGCTTCGTGAAGCCCACGCGCACCTCGCGCTTCACCCCGGGCTCGAAGAATGGCGCGGGCACGGCTGCGTTCGTCTCTGCGGGCACGGCGGCCTGCCATGCGGCGGCATCCTCCGTGAACGCCGGCGTGTCCCAGCCGACGAGCTCCCGCCGGGCGTCGTGCGATTCTCCCATGAGGAAGTCGGCCTCGCGGATCGGCCCGGTGTCGGTGACGCGCCACGACGGGTCGGTGACGACGCTCTCGCGGGTGCCGTCGACATACTCGATGTCGAGCTGGCAGAGAATCGCCGGCGTCTTGCCGTAGATGTTGCGGCCGGTCTGGTGGGGCCCGTAGCCGACGAGCAGGCCGTAGCCCACGTAGCCGGCAAACCACCCATCGGCCACGACCGCGGCCAGGCAGTGTGGCCCCGGCGTAGCCAGCAGGGCCGTGACGTCGTGCGCGCGGGCATGCACGCGGCGGTGGTAGTCGGCCCAGCCCGGCTGGAAGAGATCCTCGCTCACGCGCCGGCCGTCGATCGACCAGTCGACGATCCCAAGCGCCGTGCCGTGGAGCACGGCCCGCTTCACGGGCTTCGCCGTCGCGAACGGCTTGCGATAGTGCCGCGCCGGCGGCAGGTGAAGCGTGGCGCGGTCGGCGTGGAGCGGCGTCTCGTCGCGGATCGAGATCCACTGCCCCTTCCAGTCGGCAGCCCCCAGGAGGCCGAGCGTAAACGTGGCCAGGTCGCTCCAGGGTGACTCGCGGCCGTCGCGGTCCCAGGCCATCACCTTCCAGCACACGCGGCTGCCGGCGGCGAGCGGTTTTCCTGCGTAGACGATCCCGAGCGTCTCGCCCGACTCGACGCGGCCGGAGTCCCAGAGGTCCGCCTTGCCCGGTACCAGGAGGGCGGCGTCGGTGGCGGCGAGGATCCGATAGGCCGTCTGCCGCTGGCCGCGGTCGGTGTCGGGCGCCGTGACGACCCACGAGAGCCGCGGCTCGCGGGTGCCGACGCCCTGCGGTTCCTCGAGCCACTCGCAGCGCAGGGCCTGCGGCACGAGGCCCTTGTCGGCCGCGGGCCCGAGGGCCATGAGCGTGGTGCCGACGGCCTCGATCGCCACGCCGGCCGGCGCGGTGACCCACGATCGCAGCGAGCCGTCGGGCCGCCGCTCGTGGCGCACCTTGATGGGGCCGCGGGGGGTCGGATAACTGCCCTCGGCCCAGGCGAGGTCGCCGAGCGCGGGCGCGATCCGGGCCTTCGTGAATCCCGGGGCCGCCGGAGAGACGCCGAGCACGTGGCGGGAGAGCCAGGCGGTCGGCCCGCTCGCCCAGCCGTGGCACAGGCTGTGGCGGAAGCCCTCGTAGCAGTAGGCGCCGAAGTCGCCATGGATGTCTTTTTTGCCGGCCGGCACGAGCTCGTCGATCCGGGCCGCGTTCTGCGTCCAGGCCAGGTCGAAGTCTTCCCAGAACGTCGTCGCGCCGAGGTCGAGCATGCCGCCCCAGTAGTTGCGGATGAGGTCGAGCGCGTCTTCGTCGCGGCCCGCCTCGGCCAGGGCGTTCAAGACGTAGAACCCGTAGAACGTCGACACGCCCGCCGCACCGCCGGGCACGAGCACCGCCTCGGCCGTCTCCCTGGGTTCGCGCATCCCGGCGAGGGCCAGGAGCGCCGCGCCCGACTTCGAGCCGTTGGGGTCGGGCACCACCTTTCGCGCGCGGTCGGCCGCGGTGCGGCAAAGCCCGGCCACGCGGCCGTCGCCCAGTTCGGTCATCAGCCGGTCACCCGCGTCGAGCGTCATCACGAGCAGGCCCTGGAGCCCGGCCGTGACGCCCTGCGCGTTGGGCGAGCTTGGCCAGTCGAGAAACCGGATGCCGTCGATCGTTTCGCGGCCGTCCGGCCCCACGAGTGCCGCCAGCCGCTCGAGGAGGGCGGCGAGGTAGGGCTGCTGCGCCGCGAGGTAGCCGCGGTCGCCGTGGTGACGCCACAGGTCTTCGTGGATCAACACCCACCACATCGAGTAGCTCGAGATGCCGTTCATCCACTTCGTGACGGGCGTCACGTCGCGGGTCAGGTCGAGCGAGGCGGGCACGACGTCGTTGAAGCCGAACACGGCATTGATGGTGCTCACCTCGGGGTGCATGTCGCCGATCCACACGAGCCGGTCGCGCTTGATGCCGTCCCAGAGGAAGTCCTGCATGCAGAGGTGCACCGTGTCGGCACCGACCTCCCAGATCCGCGTGAGCCGCTCGTCGGAGCAGCGGAAGGAGCCGAGCCGCGGCACGTCGCGGATGCCGAGCACCGCCCGCACCTGAGTGAGCCGGACGGGCCGGCCCGGGTCGACCGCGTCGATCCGGACGAAGCGGAAGCCGCTCGGCCCGATCGACTGCGTGCCGAGCCACGGGAGCGTCACCACCTGGTCGCGGACGGCGTGGTCGTTGCCGGCGTTCTGCGCGCCGCCGAGCTCGGCCATCGCCTCGCTCGCCGACTCGCCGAAGCGGATCCGGGCCCGCACCGGCTCCTTGCCGGGCGTCATCGGTGTGAAAAGTTGCACGTGCCCCTGGATCTCCCGCCCGAAGTCGAGCAGCACGCCTCCAGCGGAGTCGGCCGTCGCCTCGAGGCTGCAGGGGGGGCGCGGCGCCTCGAGCACCGGCTGGCCGGCGTGGGGCGCGAGCAGCGTGGCCGTGTTCGCAACGCCCTTGTCGCTCTGCCACACGATCCGCACGGGATCGATGCGGAACTCGGTGATCGGCGATCGCTGCATGGCGGCCGGTGGGTCGGCCGACGCGACCTGCCCGAGCGTCGCTATGGCGACGATCAGCCCCACGGTCCCGGGGCGCATCATTCCACCTTCATCCAGAAGGGGGCCGCCAGAAACCAGGCGATGGCCGACACGAGCATCGTCGCCTTGACGACGTCGAGCGACAGGGCGGGCTGTCCCGACGAGCCGGCGGCGATCGATTGGAGCATGTACACCGCAGGGGGGACGATCGTTCCCGCGAGTGCGAGAAGCCCTACTGACATGGCTGCCGTCTTCATGACGAGCTTCCTTCTCCGAATCTGGGATAGGCTGGCACGACCATCGCATCCCCTCCGGCCAGACGTGAGTGGATCGCGGCTAGAATAGCCCGAGCCCTGGCACTTGTGCCAGCGACCAGCAGCCCTGGTCGCGGTAAGCCGGGCGCCATGGTGAACGCCCACCGTTATCTCGTGCTCAGTTCGCCAAACGCGGTGGAGCGGGCGGCCAGCCGCGAGAGCAGGATGTAGAGCAGGCCGCAGGCGATGGTGCAGGGGAGGGGCAGGTAGGAGGCGAACACGCCCTGCGTCTTGTAGAGCCACATGGCCACGGCCACGGGCACGAGCCAGGCGATGAGCACGCTGGCGTTGAAGGCCGAGCCGCTCCGTGCTGCCGGGTCGCGGGGAATGCCGACGCGATCGGCGAGGAAGTGATCCACGACGATGATCCCGCCCACCGGCGCGAGAATCGTGCCGTAGATGCCGACGAAGTCGAGCAGGTTCATGGCGAAGGCCGGGAAGATGCCCGCCGCGATGCACAGGCCGCCGGCGAGCAGCGTCGCCGCGGCGCGGCTGATGCCCGGAATCATCGCCTGGAAGGCGAGGCCCGCCCGATAGATCGTTGGATTCGCGGTCGTCCAGCCGGCGATGATCACGCAGATCAGCCCCGCCCCGCCCACCTCGTCGTTGACCATCGTGCCCGGATCCTTCCCCACCTGGGGGTCGACGCCGTGCCGCCGCACCCAGTAGATGAGCAGGAGCGCCGCGCAGAGCCAGGCCACGTAGTGCCCGAGGAACATCCCCGACGCGCTCGCCCAGCCCGCCGACGGCCGCTTCGCGAACCGCAGCACGGAGAGGTCGGCCATGCCGATGTGCATCGCCGCGTTGCAAAACCAGGCGAAGCACACGATCCCGAGGAACGAGATCGTCTGCGGCGTGCCCTCCGCGGGCGTGAGCAGGGCCCACAGGTCCGAGGTGCCGAGCCGCCCGAGCGTGACGAGCGCGCAGGCCACGAACACGAGAAACATCCACGGCGCCGCGTAGTGCCCCACCTGGGCGACCACGCCGTAGCCCCTCAAGGCCACGAGCGTCATCGCGGAGCCGATCACGATGCAGGAGATGATCCAGGCCGGGCCGGTGGGCAGCGTCGACTGGAATGTCGGCATCTCAATCGTGCCGGGGGGGAAAAACGGGCCCACCGCCGTCGCCGAGACCGTGATCATCGAGCCGGCGAGAAAGCAGAACAGCAGCCCGTTGGCCAGGTTGTAGAGTTTCACAAGCCAGCCGCCGGCGATCCGCTCGAGCTTGTAGTAGAGCGTGAGCCGCTCCTCGCAGGCGATCGTGGCGGTGAGGTAGCGCCACGTGAGCACGGCGAGCAGGTTGCCGAGGAGCAGGCCCACGAGGAGGCCGAAGGCGTCGGCACCCCACTTCACGAACAGCGGGCCGATCATGAACTCGGTGCCCGCGGTGTGCTCGCCGGCGTACATGCCCCAGAACGCTGCCGGCCCCTTGAGCGCCCGCTCCGGCACCCGCTGCCGTTCGTATTCGCTCGTCACGGCCTGCTCGAGTTCCTCGACGTCGTGCGCCAGGTCGCTCATGTCCGTCTCCCGGTGACGTCCCGTTCGTACTTTCGCACGTCGGCCAGCCACGCGTCGCCCACGGGCACGTCCTTCTCCAGGCACCAGTGGTCCCACACGGCGCCGATCGGCAGGCCCTTGGCCTCCTCCTGGAGGGCCAGCCGGGCCGTCAGGTCGCCCTCCTTCTCGGCCCGGCGGATGGCCGGCGGCTCGAGGAGCCCGATCAGCAGCGCCCGCAGCATGTTCCGCGTGCCGATCACCCAGGCGGCGATGCGGTTGATGCTGGCGTCGAAGTAGTCGAGGCCGATGTGCACCCGGGCCGGGTCGCCGCAGGCCACGATCTCGCGGGCGATCGCGAGGAGATCGTCGCCGAGCGTGACCACGTGGTCGGAGTCCCAGCGGACGCCGCGGCTCACGTGGAGGAGGATCTCGGGCAGATAGACGAGCACGCTCGAAATCTTGTCGGAGATCGTCTCGGTGGGGTGGTAGTGGCCGGCGTCGAGGCAGAGCAGTTTCTTGCGCGTGATGCAGTAGCCGAGGTAGAACTCGCTCGACCCGACGGTGCAACTTTCCGTGCCGATCCCGAACAGCTTCGGCTCGACGGCGTCGAGGTTGTGCTTGGGCGAGAGCGGCTTCTCGAACACGGCGTCGAGCGACTCGGCGAGCCGCTCGCGGGGGGCCATCCGGTCGGCGGGCGTGTCCTTGAAGCCATCTGGCACCCACACGTTGGTCACGCACGGCGTGCCGAGCGCCTTGCCCATCGCGGCCCCGATCTCGCGGGAGCGGCGGCAGTGCTCGATCCAGAACCGGCGCACGGCGCGGTCGGGATGCGAGAGCGTGAAACCGTCGGCGGCCTTCGCGTGCGCGAAGCAGGTGGGATTGAAGTCGAGGCCGATGCCGCGGCTCTTGGCCCAGGCGATCCAGGCGGCGAAGTGGGAGGCGTCGATCTCGTCGCGGTCGACCTTCTTGCCGCCGAACTCGCCGTAGAAGGCGTGGAGGTTGAGCCTGTGCCTGCCCGGGATGAGGGCGAGCGCCTGGTCGAGGTCGCTTCGCAGTTCGTCCGGCGTGCGGGCCCGGCCGGGATGGTTGCCGGTGACGGCCAGGCCGCCACCGATCGCTCCGCCCGCGTTCTCGAACCCGCCCACGTCGTCTCCTTGCCAGCAGTGGAGCGACACGGGAATCTTCCCGAGGGCCGCACAGGCTTTTTCCACGTTCACGCCCACCGCGTCATACCGCTCGCGGGCGATCTTGAAGGCGGCCTCGATTTGTCTCGCAGTCGGTATGTTCGGCATGCAACGCTCGCTCGTGGTCACGTCCCCAGCTCGTCGATCACCACCTCGTCGAGCTCCGTGCCGTCGACGTCGTGCCGCAGGAGCATATAGGCCGCCGTGGCGATCGCCCAGAAGTAGCCCCAGCCGAACGAGCCGAGCAGCGACTCGAGGCCCCGCGTCCAGAACGCGAGCGCCCTGATGCCCCACGGGGCCTCGGCCGGGGCCTGCAAACCCTCGAGCACCGCGAGCGTGCGGTCGTGGCCCATCCCGAAACTCGTCGCCCACAGGGCGAGCGTGCCGGTGGCGTCGGCGAACAGCCCGGCCGCGGCGAACGCGGGCAGCGCGACGACGGCGGCCACGAAGGCATAGAACGCGTAATGGAGCGGCCGCTGGTAGAGGTAGGAAAACGACGTGGAGATCGCCTGGAAGCTGTCCCCTCGCTCCACGCCGACGGCGGCCACCATCAGCGGCCAGCCAGCCGCCAGGCCGATCGCGAGGATGGCGAGCACGACGGCTCCGGCGAGCACAATCGGCCAGATCGCACCGGCCACGGCGAGCCCCCAGTCGGCCCGCATGAGGAGCCCAAGCAGCGCCCCCGGCACGGCGAGCGCAAGAATGCCAAGCAGCACGAAGGCGACCGAGTTGAAGGCCGCGAGCCACGCACGGGCCCCATAGAGCACGGATCCCACGAGGCCCGGGGCGTCCTCGCCGACGAGCTTCAGGGCTACGTGCCGCGCGATCGCCGTTCCGAAGATCGACCATACGAGCACGAACCAGCCGATCCGCGCGAGGGCGCCGCCCAGTTGTGTGAGCGTGGCGGTGGGCCGAAACGGGATGCCGACGAGTTCGAGGATGTCGGCCGCCGGCCTCGGGAGCCACGCCCAGGCCGCCTGGAGCAGCGGCAGCGCGCGGCTGGGCCGCAGGGCGCCGTCCGCATTCGAGCCATCCGGGCCCGGCAGCACCGGGCCGCTGGCGAGCGCCGCGTCGCGAATCGCGTCGGCCGCCGGATCGGTGCCCGCGAGGTTGAGGCTGTCGGCGATCGACCAGCCCGCCCACGTGGCAAGGCCTCCGAGGAGCGCGAGCAGGATCACCGTCGGCGCGAATGCGGCCCCGGCCGCGCGGAACAGCAGCCACCACGGCAGCGCCTCGCTCCACAGCACTTCATGGATGATGCGGCCGCGGTCGTGCGGCGTCGCGGTGTCCTCAGGCATGGCAATCTCTCCGAGCGTGAACGGCCGACAGCATACGCCAAACGCGTCCGCCGTGCGGAGTACCCTCCCTGAACGCTGCGGCCGGGTGCAGATTGAACAATCTGCACCTACAGAAGCGAGGCCTCCCGGTAGCCGCAGATTGGCAATGTGTACGCAGGTGCGCCCTCTTTGTAGCCGCAGATTGGCAATCTGCGGTCCGTCAGCGGGTGCAGATTGACCAATCCGCACCTACGAAGTGCGAGGGATCAGCGGCTCTGTGCTACTCGGCGTCGCCGTCGTCGTCCTCGACGGCAGGCCGCTTCTTTTCCGGCACGGCGTAGGCCTCGTCGAGCCAGCGGCCGAGGTCGATCAGCCGGCAGCGGTCGCTGCAGAACGGGACCGTGGGCGTGGTCTCGAGATCGACGGACGCGTCGCAGACGGGGCAACGGGGCATCGGTCAGCCGTCGCCTCCGCCCTTCGTTTCCCCCTTTTTGTCCGCTCCGCCCTTCGACCCCTCGGCCTTGCCCCCGGAGTCGGCCGCGGCGCCCTTTTTGTACGACTCGCTACGGTAATCGGTCTTGTAGAAGCCCGAGCCCTTGAACACGATCGCGCCGCCGGCGCCGATCAGCCGCCGCAGCTTCTTCTTGCCGCACTTCGGGCAGGTCTTCTTCACGCCGTCGGTCATCGACTGGAAGAGCTCGAATGCGTGGCCGCAGCCATCGCACACATAGTCGTACGTGGGCATTGCTCCTACTCCTGTTTGGCGACGATCACCTGGGCGGGACGCACGACGCGGTCGTGGAGGCGATATCCGCGGCTCGCCACGCCGACGATCGTCCCCGGGGCCACGTCGGCGACGGACTGCTGGAGGATCGCGTCGTGCACGGCGGGGTCGAACGCCTCGCCGACCGTCTCGATCGTCCGGCAGCCGTGGGCGTCGAGCAGTTTCTCGATCTGCTGGGCGGTCATCTTGAAGCCGGCCTTGAGGCTCTCGACGTCGGCCGTCTTCTCGGCCGCCTCGATCGCGCGGTGCACGTTGTCGAGCACGGGCAGGATGTCGCGAAGCAGGTCGATCTCACGATACCGCTGCGCGTCCTCGTATTCGCGGCGCGACCGCTTGCGGAAGTTCTCGAGCTCCGCCTGGGCGCGGAGCACGCGGTCTTCGGCGTCCTTCACCTGGGCCTCGAGCGACGGCGGCTCGGCGGCGGCCTCGGCCCGCTGGAAATCGGCCTCCTCCGGCTGGACGGCGGCGTGGTCGTCGGGCGTGGTCATCGGGTGGTCTCCGGGCGTGAGCGGTATCGAATAGTAGCTTCAGTGTGGTGCCGTCGTGCAGGTCCCGTCGCTTCAGCTCCGGGCTTCTTGGGGCTATTTCTGCGCATCATCCTCGTGCGGCTGGAAATACTCCGCCAGCCGGCTGAAAAAATTCGACCGCTTCGGGCTCACCGCCTTGTGCTCCTCCTCGGCGAGCTCGCGCAGGAGCTGCTCCGCGCGGGTGGAGAGCGTCTTCGGCACCTCCACGTGCACATGGACGTGCAGGTCGCCGATGCCCCGGCCACGCACTTCCGGCATCCCGAGCCCGCGGACGCGGATCACGTCGCCCGCCTGCGTGCCGCGCTTGATCTCGAGCGGCTTCGGGCCATCGAGGGTGGGCACGTCGACGGTCGCCCCGAGCGCCGCCTGGCTGAACGTCACCGGTACCTCGCAGTGGAGGTCGCGGCCGTCGCGCTTGAGGAACGGATGCTCCTCAATCTCGATCATGCAGTAGCAGTCGCCGGGAGGGCCGCCGTTGCCACCCGGCTCCCCCTCGCCGGCGAGCCGCACACGCACGTCGTTGTCGACGCCCGCCGGGATCGTCACCCGCCGCTCGACGTGTTCCTCGGTGAGCCCCTCGCCGCCGCAGGCCGGGCACTTTTCGCGGATCACACTGCCGGCACCCTGGCAGGCGGGGCAGGTCGTCTGCAGCCGAAACACTCCGGCCGCCTGAATCACCTGCCCGCGGCCCGCGCAGTAGTCGCAGGAAACGGGCTGCGTGCCTTTTTTGGCGCCGCTGCCGTCGCAGGCCGCACAGGCCTCGTGCCGCGTGAACTCCACCGCCTTCGTGGCACCGCGGGCCGCCTCGACCAGCGTCATCGACACACTCGCGAACACGTCGCGGCCCTTCCGCGGCCGGTTGCTCCGGCGGCCGCCGCCCCCGAAGAGGCCGCCGCCGAAGATGTCGCCGAAGGCCTCGAAGATGTCGCCGATGTCGTTGAAGTCGTGAGTCGGTCCGCCCTGCAGGCCCGCGTGGCCGTAGCGGTCATAGCGGGCCCGAAGCGTCTCGTCCGACAGGACTTCGAACGCCCGGGCGGCCTCCTTGAAGCGGCTGGCCGCCTCCTGGTCGCCCGGGTTCTTGTCGGGATGAAACCGGATCGCCAGCTTGCGGTACGACTCGGCGATCTGCGACTTCGACGCGGAGCGCTCGACGCCCAAAACCTCGTAGTAGTCGCGCTGAGGATTGTGGGGCATGGATCGCGAGCCCGCGCCGACAGGCTAGCGGATGCTGCCTTCGACCCGGCGCTTCTTCGACTCGTCCTTGTCGAGGTTCGTGACCAGGGCTTCGGTCGTGAGGAGGAGGCCCGAGATGCTCGCCGCGTTGGTGAGCGCCACGCGCACCACCTTCACCGGATCGATGATCCCGGCCTTGAGCATGTCGACATACTCCCCCTTGTTGGCATCGTAGCCCACGTGCACGTCCTTGCCCGCCACCTCGTCGGCCACGACGGAGCCGTCGATCCCGCCGTTCTCGGCGATCTGACGGATCGGGGCCTCGAGGGCGTGGAGCACGATATCGACGCCGATCTTCTCGTCGCCCTTGGCCTGGGAGCGGGCCTTCTCGACCGCCTCGCGGCAGCGGAGCAGGGCCACGCCGCCGCCCGGAACGATCCCCTCCTCGACGGCCGCGCGGGTGGCGTGGAGGGCGTCTTCGACGCGGGCCTTCTTCTGCTTCATCTCGGCCTCGGTGCCGGCGCCGACCGACACGATCGCCACGCCGCCGGTGAGCTTCGCGAGCCGCTCCTGGAGCTTTTCGCGGTCATACTCGCTTTCGGTGGCGTCGATCTGGTTGCGGATCTGCTGCACGCGGGCCTGCACGTCGGCCGGCTTGCCGGCCCCCTGCACGATCGTGGTCTCATTCTTGTCGACCGTGATGCTCTTGGCCTTGCCGAGGTGGGAGAGGTCGAGGTTCTCGAGCTTGAGGCCCAGATCCTCGCTGATCAGCGTGCCGCCGGTGAGCACCGCGATGTCGCCGAGCATCGCCTTGCGGCGGTCGCCGAAGCCGGGGGCCTTCGAGGCGCACACGTTGAGCACACCGCGGAGCTTGTTGACGACGAGCGCCGTGAGGGCGTCGCCATCGATGTCTTCGGCGATCACGAGCAGCGGCTTGCCCGACTGGACCACCTTCTCGAGCAGCGGGAGCAGGTCGCGCAGGTTCGAGATCTTCTTCTCGTGGATCAGGATCAGGGCGTCGTCGAGCTGGCAGTCCATCTCGGCGGTGCGGTTGATGAAGTAGGGCGAGATGTAGCCCTTGTCGAACTGCATGCCGTCGACGAACCGCACGGTCGTTTCGGTCGTCTTCCCCTCCTCGACGGTGATCACGCCGTCCTTGCCCACCTTCTGCAGGGCCTCGGCGAGCAGGTCGCCGATCGCCCGGTCGTTGTTGGCGCTGATGGCGCCGACCTGGGCGATCTCCTCGGGCCGATCGACCTTCTTCGCCATCTCCATCAGGCGGCCGACCGCTGCAGCCACGCCCTTCTCGATCCCGCGGCGCACGGCCGTGGGGTTGCTGCCGGCGGCCACCATCCGCGTGCCCTCGCGGAAGATCGCCCTCGCGAGCACTGTGGCCGTGGTCGTGCCGTCGCCGGCGAGGTCCGACGTCTTCGAGGCCACCTCGTTCACGAGCTTCGCGCCCATGTTCTCGAACGCATCCTCGAGGTCCACCTCCTTGCTGACCGTGACGCCGTCCTTGGTCACCGTGGGGCCGCCGAACGACTTGTCGATGATCACGTTGCGGCCCGTGGGGCCCATCGTCACGGCGACGGCTCCGGCGAGCTTCTCCACGCCCTTGAGCAGCTTGGCGCGGGCGTTGTCATCGAACATCAGTTGCTTGGGCACGGAACGGTCTCCTTGAAGTGCTGGGTTGTGGACGTTGGTTCGGGCACCCTCACCCCCGCCCCTCTCCCGGCGGGAGAGGGGGGATGACGGGCGGACGATCAGCTCAAGACTTTGGCCAGGATGTCGCTCTCACGCAGAATCTTCACGTCGTGGCCGTCGACCTCGATGTCGCTGCCGGAATACTTGCCGTAGATCACCTCGTCGCCGACCGACACCGACAGGCTGGCGCGCTGGCCGTTCTCGAGCAGCTTGCCGGGGCCGAGGGCCACCACATGGCCGCGCTGCGGCTTCTCCTTGGCGGTGTCGGGGAGCACGATGCCGCCGGCGGTCCGCTCCTCGGCCTCAACCGGCTCCACCACCACGCGGTCGTCGAGCGGACGGATCTTCAGACTCTTCGCAGCCATCGTCAGGGTTCTCCAAAAAGGGAAGGAATGTTGGGGGAAAAAACTCGATGCCAGTGTGTCTCGCGACGCGGTCTACATCATGCCGGGCATGCCCATGCCGCCCATGCCGCCCATGCCGCCCATGCCGCCGCCCATCCCGCCACCCATGCCGTGGTGGTCGTGATGATCGCCGCCGGCCTCCTCTTCGGCCTTCGGGATCTCGGTGATCAGCGACTCCGTGGTGAGCAGGAGCGCCGCCACACTCGCCGCGTTCTGGAGGGCGGTGCGCACCACCTTCGCCGGGTCGATGACGCCCGCGCTCACGAGGTCGCAGTATTCCTCCTTGTCGGCGTCGTAGCCGTCGTTCTTGCCCTTCATGTGGCGGACGCGGTTCACGACCACGGGCCCGTCGACGCCCGCGTTGGAGGCGATCGCCTCGAGCGGGTAGCGGAGCGCGTTCTTCACGATCGACACGCCGAGTTTCTCGTCGCCGTCGACGTCGAGCTTCTCGAGGGCCTTCTCGCTGCGCAGCAGGGCCACGCCGCCGCCGGGCACGATACCCTCGGCGAGGGCCGCCTGCGTAGCGCTCTTGGCGTCTTCGATGAGGGCCTTGCGCTCCTTCATCTCCGTCTCGGTGGCGGCGCCCACGTTGATCTGGGCCACGCCGCCGGCGAGCTTCGCCAGCCGCTCCTGGAGCTTCTCGCGATCGTAGTCGCTCGTCGTCGCGTCGATTTCGGCGCGGATCTGGTTGGCCCGGCCGTCGATGGCGGCCTTCGTGCCGGCGCCGCTGACGATCGTCGTGTTCTCCGCCTCGACGATCACCTTCTTCGCCCGGCCGAGGTCGGAGAGCTTGACCGCGTCGAGCGCGATACCGAGATCCTTGAAGATCGCCTGGCCGCCGGTGAGCACGGCGAGGTCGCCCATGATCGCCTTACGGCGGTCGCCGTAGCCGGGAGCCTTGACGGCGACCGACTGCACGATCCCACGGAGCTTGTTGACCACGAGCGTGGCGAGAGCCTCGCCCTCGATGTCCTCGGCGATCACCACGAGCGGCTTGCCCGCCTTGCTGATCGCCTCGAGCAGCGGCACGAGATTCTTGGCGGCCGAGATCTTCTCCTCGAACAGGAGGATGTAAGGGTTTTCGAGCTCGCACACCTGGGAGTCGGCATCGGTCACGAAGTGGGGCGAAAGGAAGCCGCGATCGAACTGCATTCCCTCGACGACCTCCACGGTCGTCTCGGCCTGCTTGCCTTCCTCGACGGTGATCACGCCGTCCTTGCCCACCTTGAGGATCGCCTCGGAGAGCACGTTGCCGATCGTCGGGTCGTTGTTGCCGGCGATCGTCGCGATCTGCATCAGCTCCTTCTTGTTCTTCTCGTTGATGGGCGTGGCCATCGCGAGGATCGACTTCGACACGGCCTCCACCGCCCGGTGGATGCCACGGGAGAGGGCCATCGGGTCGGCGCCCGCGGCGATCATCTTCAGCCCCTCGCGGAAGATCGCCTCGGCGAGGACCGTGGCCGTCGTCGTGCCGTCGCCGGCGACGTCGTTGGTCTTGCTGGCCGCCTCCTTCACGAGCTGGGCGCCGAGATTCTCATACGGATCTTCGAGGTCGATGTCTTCGGCGACTGTCACGCCGTCTTTGGTGACCTTGGGCGAGCCCCAGCCCTTGTCGAGCACCGCGTTGCGGCCCCGCGGACCGAGCGTGCTCTTCACTGCGCGGGCGAGCTTCGAAACGCCGGCGAGCAGCGGCTGGCGGGCCTCGTCGTCGAACACCATTTGTTTGGCCACGATTGACTCCTTCGAAAAGCGAAGCGGACGGGTTTGGCAGCCATTGAACGGCTCCACCCTCGGGGAAGCAACCCGCGTGCCAAAGTACCGCCCGCCAGGCCGTTTACGGCGAAAACCGGCAGGAGACGCTGGGGTGCGGCGGCGGACGGTGGTGACCGCGTGCCGTTTTGGCAGCGGCCGTGCGGAGAGCGGCGGACCTGGGACGGTTCGCAGCCCCGAATCGGTCAGTCCCGGCAGTTGAGGATGAAGCAGAAGAGCGTGTCGGACTCGGTGTCGAGCACGACGGCCCAGTCGAAGGAGATCGGATACGGCTCGTCGGAGACGGCGGAGCCCAGAGCCACGTCCACCGTGCGCTCGTCGAAAAACGCGCGGATCGCCGCCGCGTCGGCCGTCGCTTCCACAGGGTCGTCGAGCAGGGCCAGCAGATCGAAACCGCGCACCGCTCTCCGGATCTGCGTGCGGCCGCGGGCAGCGTCGGCGATCAGCCGCCGGTGATCGGGCGGGAGGAGCGGCAGGATTTTGGCCCGCGAGGAAGGGAGCGCTTCGAGCGGGCAGGGGGCGAAGTCGGCCGGCGGAATGCCGATATCGGAGGGCACGACCGCGTTGACGGCGGCAACGAGTGCCTTCGCTACAACGGCACCGGCATGCGAACGGTCATCGGCTGGCTTGGCGGCCACGTCTGCGGATGCTCCGAGCGGGACCCACAGTGTGCCACAAAAAACGAGAAACCGGAGCGGGGGAACCATCGGCCTGGGCCTCCTGGAGCAACGTCACTGGTCTCTCTAACGAGAGCGGGTCGCACCAGGGGCAAAATTTTTTGCGCGGCATATCGGGACGGTTGCCCCGCAGCTTCACGGGGCGACGAGTCCACGAGTCCACGAGTCCGCGATTCCACGATTCATGGCGCCCAGTTGATCGGGCCCTCGAGACCCCGGCAAAACGCCGCCAGCAGGTCGGCGGCCCGGTCGGCGTCGTCGAGCGAGATCGTCTCAACCGCCGAGTGCATGTAGCGGTTGGGGATGCTCACGAGGCCCGTCGCCACGCCGGCCCGCGTCGTCTGTAGCACGTTGGCATCGGTGGGCGTGGCCCGGCCGCTGGCAGCCAGCTGGATCGGGATCTCCTTGGCCTTCCCGGCCGCGAGCAGCCGGTCGACGACGTGCGGGTTCATGTTGGGCCCGCGATACACGACCGGCCCCTTGCCGAGGGCGATGTCGCCCTCCGACTTCTTGTCGATCGTGGGGCAGTCGGTGGCGTGCGTCACGTCGACGGCGATCGCCACGTGCGGATCGACGCCATACGAGCTCGTCTGGGCCCCGCGGAGGCCGATCTCCTCCTGCACGGTCGAGGCCACGTAGAGCGCACAGGGCAGGGTGCCGGCCGCGGCCGCCCGCCGGAACGCCTCGACCACGACCCACAGGCCGATCTTGTCGTCCATCGCGACGGAGCAGGCCCGGTTCGCCCGCAGTGCCTGCACCTTGAGCTCGAATGTCACGCAGTCGCCCACGCGGACCACGCTCTCCGCATCGGCCTTGTCGGGCGAGCCGATGTCGATCCACAGGTCCTTCATCTTGGGCACGACCTTCCGCTCCTCCTCCGTGAGCAGGTGGATCGGCTTGCGGGCGATCACGCCGGGCACGGGGCCCGAGGCGGTCCAGATCACGACGCGGGAGCCGACGAGCTGCATCGGATCCCACCCGCCGATCGGCTGCACCGAGATGTAGCCATCCGCATCGATGTATTGCACGATCAGGCCGATCTGATCGCAATGGCCCGCGAGCAGCATCCGCGTGGCGGCCCCCGCGTTCTTCACGCCCACCACGTTGCCGTGCGAGTCGGTGGACACGGAGTCGGCGACGCCGCCGAGATACTCGCGCACGACCTTCTGGATCGGCTGCTCGTAGCCCGACGGGCTCGGCGTCTCGAGGAGGCGAAACAAAAACTCGCGGGCGGCGGATTCCACGGCTCAGCTCCGGGGGAAACGATTTTGGCGGCGACTTCCGGCGGCCAAGGCCCGCCAGGCAGCAGCGTTATACCCGACCTCGGCCCCTCGCGAGCCCCGGGTGCCCGAGTCGTGTCGCCGACCCGCGCCGGCATGATCCGCACGACCGGACCAGCCGCCACGCGCCGAGCCGCCACGATTCCTTGCCACGCTTTCGGCGTTGGGGCGGCCTCATTACGATCGACGGATCGGGGCCTCGGATCAGGCCTCGGATCAGGACTTCGAGGCTTCTGGTCACGGGCCTGCAGCAGGAGCATCAGCGGATGACTGAACCAGTTCGCGTCGGCGTCGTCGGCATGGGAACCGTCGGCTCGGGCGTGGTGCGCCTGCTCGTCGAGTCGGCCGACCACATCGAGCGGCATGCCGGCCGCCGGATCGTCGTCGAGAAGGCGGTGGTCAAGGACCTCTCCAAGGCCCGCAGCGTGGACGTGCCAGCCGGAAAACTCTCGGCCGACTGGCACGACGTATCGCGGGATCCGTCGATCTCGGTGGCGGCGCTCCTCGTGGGCGGCCTCGAGCCCGCCCGCACGATCATGATCGACCTGCTCGAGCACGGGAAAGACGTGGTCACCGCCAACAAGGCGCTACTCGCCGAGCACGGGCCGGAGCTCTTTGAACTCGCCCGGCGGAAGGGCCGCTCGATCGCGTTCGAGGCGGCGGTGGCCGGCGGCATCCCGATCGTGGCCGCGATCGGCGAGTGCCTCGCGGCCAACCGCATCGAGAGCATCCGTGGAATCCTCAACGGCACGAGCAACTTCATCCTCACGCGGATGGAGGAGGACGCCGCCGACTACGCCGACGTCCTGAAACTCGCTCAGGAGAAAGGCTATGCCGAGGCCGATCCGGCGATGGACGTCGACGGCACCGACGCCACCCAGAAGCTCGCGATCCTGGCCCACCTCGCATTCGGCGTGTGGGTGCCGTGGGCGGAGATCCCGCGCACCGGCATCGACGGCCTCGACCTCGACCTGCTCACGTATGCCGGCGAGCTCGGCTACCGGATCCGGCTCGTGGCGGTGGCCAGCCGCAGCGACGGCCGGCTCGCGATGCGGGTGGCGCCCGCGCTCGTGAAGCGGGGCACGCCGCTGGCGGAGACGCGGGGCGCGTTCAACGCCGTGAGCATCGTGGGCGATGCGGTGGGGCCGATGTTCTTCCACGGCCTCGGCGCCGGGCAGATGCCCACGGCGTCGGCCGTCGTGGCCGATATCATCGACACGGTCGTGGGCCGCGCGGCGATCACGTTTCAGACCACGGGCGTGCTCTCGGCCGACACGCCGGCCGCCCGGATCGCGGGCGTCGACATGCACGAGCGGCACTTCCTCCGGATCCGCGTCAAGGACCGCCCGGGCGTGCTCGCCCGGATCACCGGCATCCTCGGTGAGCACGGGATCTCGATCGCCTCGGTGATCCAGCACGACGCGGGCCACGCCGGCGACGCGACCGTGCCGCTCGTGATCATGACGCATCCCTGCGGCTCAACGGCCGTGCGCAAGGCGATCGACCACATCGACGCCTCCGACGTCGTCAGCGGCCGCAGCACCTGCCTGAGCGTCTTCGACGACTGACCCAGCACGCCGCATCTCCCAAAGAAATAAAAACCATGAAATATGTGATCGTGATCCCAGACGGCGCGGCCGATGCCGCGCAGGAGTCGCTCGGCGGGAAGACCCCGTTCCAGGCGGCCCGCACGCCGGCGATGGACGCGCTCGCCGCCCGCGGCCGCGTGGGCCTCACCAACCACGTGCCCGAGAGCCTGCCGCCCGGCTCCGAGGTGGCCTGCATGAGCCTGATGGGCTACGACCCGCTCGCGTATTTCACGGGCCGGGCGCCGCTCGAGGCCGCAGCCCAGGGGATCAGTCTCGGCCCCCACGACTGGGCCGTGCGTTGCAACCTCGTGACGATCGCCCCGGCGGAGGCCGGAGGGGCGGCGGAGGGCGGCCCGCTGATGGAAGACTTCACGGCCGGCCACATCTCCACACCAGAGGCGACGGACTTGCTGGCCGCCTGCCAGCGCGGCCTCGCCGCCGACTTCCCGGAGCTCGTCGGCTGGGAGTTCAAGCCGGGCGTGAGTTATCGAAACCTGCTCATCCATCGCGGCAAGGCGGATGTCCCGGCACCGCTCTCGGCCGACCTCAAGGCCACGCCGCCGCACGACCTGATGGACAAGCCGGTGGGCGACGCGTTTCCCCGCGGCTTCGGCAGCCGGCTGCTCGCCGACGTGATGGCCAGGAGCGCGTCGTGGCTCGCCGACCATCCGGTGAATCGCGCCCGGCTCGCGGCTGGGAAGCGGGCGGCGACGCACGTCTGGCTATGGGGCGTGGGGAAGGCGCCCGCCTTCGAGCCGTTTCAGGCGAAGTATGGCACGAGCGGCACGATGATCACGGCGGTCGACCTCCTCCGCGGGCTCGCCGCCCTCGCCGGCTGGAAGCGGCGCGAGGTGCCGGGGGCCACCGGGTATCTCGACACCGACTATGCCGCCAAGGGCCGGGCGGCGATCGACGAGCTTTCGCACACCGACCTCGTGTGCGTGCACATCGAGGCGCCCGACGAGGCGAGCCACCAGGGGAGCGCCGTGGAAAAAATAAAGGCCATCGAGGAGATCGACGCCAAGATCGTGGGGCCGATCGCTGCCCACCTGGAAAAGCTCGGGCCGCATCGGATCCTCGTCTGCCCCGACCACCCGACGTTCATCTCGACGAAGACGCACTCCCGCGGCCGCGTGCCGTTCGTGATGGCCGGCGCGGGCATCGCGGCCAACGGCCAGCGGACCTACGACGAGGTGGCCGCCGCGGCCGGCGGCGCGGTGATCGAGCCGGGCTGGAAACTGATGGGCACATTTCTCGGAAAGGACTGAGTCGCGATGGCGTTGGTGGTGCAGAAGTTCGGCGGCACGAGCGTGGCCGA
>JBJSZP010000571.1:0-3225 GCA_046090365.1 Planctomycetia bacterium | reverse complement strand
CGAGTGGTCGGCCGACTGCCGCGTGGTCGGGGTGCGCTTGGCCGGGTCGGCGATGATCGAATAGGCCGGCTCGTAGATCGCGACGCGGATGCGCCGGATCGCATCGAGCTCGCCCGCGACGGCGGGCCGGGCCGAGAACAGATCGACGAGCGACTGGATCGCGCCGGCCGACTGGTGCTCGTAAAGCCCGAGCTTGAAGTGCATCGCATGGATCGCGAAAGCGTCACCGCTCACGCCGAGCTCGAGGTCGAACGGGCTCTGGCCATCGGGGCAGGGCTCGTTGAGCCGGTAGATCGCGAGCGGATTGCGGAACACGTCGCGCGGCCCCACGAAGCCGGCGAGCGCCCGCTGGGCGCTCTTCACCGCCGCCTCGGCGGCGAGGGCGGCCGACGCCCCCTTCGAGTCGGAGAGCTGGTGGCCGGCGCGGATCGCCCGGAAGGGCACGTAGTGGGCCACGGCCATGCCGATCGCCGACTCGATCTGGTCTTCCGTGCCGCCGAGGGCGGCGGCGTAGGCCGCGGCGCTCGCCACCGCGCCGTGATGGACGTGGTCGATCGCATATCTGCGCAGGGCAAACACCTCGGCGAGCCGGCCGCGGATCTCGTCGATGAGGAGCATCGCGCGGAGCGTCGCGTCGCCGTCGAGCCCGGCCTCACGGGCCGCCGCGAGGGCCACGGGATAGTAGTCGTTGTGGCCGAATTCGCCCGCCGTACGGCCCTTGGCCGCATCGAACCCGAAATTCGTGCCGTTGGAGTCCCACTCGCGCACGGCCGAGGCGTTGGCCGCCACGGCCTTCTCGACCGCACACGGCTGCGCTGAGCCCAGGCACACACCGCCACGCGAGCCAGCGGCAGGTGGCGACGCGAGCGCCTCCCGGCGGAGGACCGTCGGCGCGTTCGCGCCGAGGGCCAGCGCCGACACGCCACACCCGACGCTGTCGAGGTGAAACTGCTCGAGGAGGGCGAACGTCGCGGAGCCGATGGGCTCTGGGGCCCGGAGGAAGTCGATGCAATACCGGGCCAGGCCGCGGGCCTGGTTTTCCGATCGGGGGAGCATGGTCGTCCCGCCGTCGGCCTTCAACGCAGGGGAGTGGGGGACTGGCATGGCGACAGGATACACTGGCCCCATGCAACCGTCGCAGTTGGGTCCGTACACAATCGGTGCTCGCCTGGGCCGTGGCGGGATGGGGGCCGTGTACGAAGCCACCGACGGCGTGGGCGAGCGCGTGGCCGTGAAAGTGCTCGCGTCGCACCTCGCCGATGATCCCGGCCTGCGGCGACGATTCGACGGCGAGATCGCGACGCTCAAGGCGCTGCGGCACCCCGGGATCGTGCAACTGCTTGCGTTCGGCGAGCAGGACGACCAGCCCTACTTCGCGATGCAGCTCGTGCCGGGGCAGAGCCTCGAGCAGATGCTCCGCAGCGGCCGGCGGTTTACGTGGGAGGAGACCGTGAGCGTGGCCCTCGCCGTGACCCGGGCGCTGAAGGCGGCCCACGACCACGGCGTGGTCCACCGCGACCTCAAGCCGGCGAACCTGCTCGTGGCCGACGCCGACGCGGCTGGGGACCTCGGCAGCCGCGTAAAGCTCGCCGACTTCGGGATCGCGAAACTGTTTGGTGGGGCGGCCCACACGGCCCATGGCAACGTCGTGGGGACGGCCGAGTACATGGCCCCGGAACAGGCGTCGGGTGGGCCGGTCGACCATCGCGTCGATCTCTACGCGCTCGGTCTCGTGATGTTCGCGATGCTCGCTGGCAGGCCGCCGTTCACGGGCTCCCAGGCCATCGAGGTGCTGCGGCGACAGCAGCACGAACCTGCGCCGCGGATCTCGTCGGTGGTTCCCGGCGTGCCGGCGGACCTCGACGAATTGATCGACCGGATGCTCGCCAAGGATCCCGCCGTCCGACCGGCCAACGCGCTCGCGCTTGGCCGGCTGCTGACGGCCATCGCGACGGTCAACGCGCCCGCTCCCGCCGCGGCCGCACCGACCGCCGACCTCCCTTTGCCGAAGAGGCCCGATGCGCCCCGTCGCGACGTGGATCTCTACGCGGCCACGCGGGCCGCCAGCGGCGGCCCGGGGAGCACGCGGCCCAAGCCGGCCGGCCGCGTGCCACACACCCGCGCCGCCACCGGGGCCGCGCCGGGCAACACGACGAAGCTCGCGGATGGAGCCGCTCCCACCGGCACCGGGGCGGATCCATCGGCGGCGACGGTCGTGGAACGCACGCCGCGCAGCCAGTTCACGACCGTCGCCGAGCTCGACCGTATGGCCGACAAGCGGAAGGCCCGCGATCGATCGATCGAACGGCTCCTGCAGGCTCTCGGTGTCGTGGGAACGCTCGCCATCCTGGGGACGATGGCCTACATGCTGCTCAGAAAACCGACGGCGGAGGAGGTCTACGGCCGCATCGCTGCGGCCCGCGCGGCGGCCGAGCAGGGGGGCGACCTGCGGGATGCGGCGCCTGCGATCGACGACTTTCTCGCACGGTTTCCCGACGATCCCCGAGCGGGCGAGATCCGCAAGCTCGCCCGCTCGCTCGCGCTCGACCAGCTGGAGAAGCGGGCCAGACGCCGGCCCCTCGGCAGCAAGGCGATTCTGCCGGTCGAACGCGACTACCGGGCCGCGATGGACCGCGAGGCCGACAGTCCCTCGGCATGTCGCGATGCGCTCGAGGCGCTGATCGCGGTCCATCAGGCATCGGTGTCGCCCACCGCCACGAAGGCTCCCCAGCCGGCCCGTCCGCAGGACGACCCGTCGCTGTGGATCGATCTCGCCCGCCGACAGGTCGAGCGGCTCGCCCCGGCGGCCCAAAACGAGCAGCAGGAGGACGCGAAGAAAATCGCCCAGATCTTCCGCCAGGCCGACGACCTGGCGGCGGAAGCGGCCCGCACGGTCGGTGGCCAGCAGGAAACGCTCCTCGACCGCCGCCGGGCGTTGCTCCAGAGCGTGATCAATCTCTACGGCGAGCGGCCCCACGCCGCCGCCGCCGTGACCACCGCCCGGAAACTGATTGCCTCGCCATGACACCGAACCACCTGCCCCGCAGCCATGCCGCCTTCGCCCGCGCGAAGGAACTCATCCCCGGGGGCGTGAACTCACCCGCCCGTGCCTTCGGCGGAGTCGGGGGCGAGCCGATCTTCTTCGCGAGCGCCCTCGGCCAGCGGCTCACCGACGTCGACGGCCACACCTACCTCGACTACATCGGCTCGTGGGGACCGATGATC
>JBJSZP010000570.1:0-828 GCA_046090365.1 Planctomycetia bacterium | reverse complement strand
GGCGTGCCCCGCATGTGCATGGCGCACACGCCGGCGGCCGACTCGCGAGCGACGCGGAGCATGTCGGGGTCGCCCTCGAGGCCGGTGACGTCGTTGATGATCTCGGCGCCGAGCGCGATCGCCCGCGCGGCGACGGCCGCCTTCGAGGTATCGATCGACACAGGCACGCCCGCCTCCGCGGCCAGCCGCTCCACGACGTCGCTCACGCGCCGCAGTTCCTCGTCGGGCGCGACGGGCGTGGAGAACGGCCGCGTGCTCTCGCCCCCGACGTCGAGGATGTCGGCCCCCTCGGCCACGAGCCGCAGCCCGTGGGCCACCGCGGCCTCGACCGAGCCGTGCCGGCCGCCGTCGGAGAAACTGTCAGGCGTGACGTTGACGATCCCCATCAACAACGGCCGGCGGATCGCCCCGCCAGGATACGGCAGATCAAGCGACCGTGTGCGAAGGCGCCAGTGCGTGGGGATGTCAGATGCGGGCATGCACCTCAATGTAGGCGACACGCTGAGGCAAATCCCACACCCTCAAAGGACGAGCGAGCCGGGGATCGGGTGAGGTCGAGACGAGTATGCGTATCCTCGCATCCCGAAGTCGAGGCCTCGCCCGTCCCCGGCGAGCGGCGCGCGCACCGTCCGCTACCAGGGCTCTTCCATGAGGCCCACGATCTGCTGGGCGAGCTTCACGATGCCTTCCTGCTGCGTCGACACGACGGAGCGGCCGAATTCGGGCACGAGCATCGCCGCCTGGCCCACGTCGACGCTCGCCGCCGGCATCGGCACCTGGCCCGAGGAGAGCACGGCCCCGCCCCGATCGGCCCACGTGACGAGCACC
>JBJSZP010000569.1:0-3719 GCA_046090365.1 Planctomycetia bacterium | reverse complement strand
GTCCTCCATCGACGCGATCCGGTCGGCGAACGAGTAGACGCGGGAATCGTGCGTGACGACGATCACCGCACGATCGGGCTGCACGGCGATCCGCTGGATCAGCTCCATCGTGATCCGGCCATTTTCGGCGTCGAGCGCGCTGGTGGGCTCGTCGCACACGAGCAGCCGCGGCTCGTGCACGAGCGCCCGCGCGATCGCCACCCGCTGCTGCTGGCCGCCCGAGAGCTCGCTCGGCAGGTTCGCGAGGCGGTCGCCGAGGCCGAGCGTGTCGAGCACGTCGCTGGCCGCCTCGACGGCCGCCTTGCGCCTCCAGCCGGCGATGAGGAGCGGCACGGCCGCGTTCTCGGCGGCGGTCAGGGCCGGCAGCAGGTTGTATGCCTGGAACACGAAGCCGACGTTGTCGCGGCGAAACCGCACCTTGCGGCCGTTCGACATCGCTGCGAGGTCGTGGCCGAGCACGCCGACGGTGCCGGCGGTCGGCTCGAGCGTGCCGGCGACGATCGACACGAGCGTCGTCTTCCCGCAGCCGCTGGGCCCGACGAGCATCAGGAGCTCGCCGTAGGGCACGTCGAGATCGACGCCCCGGAGCGCCCGCGTGAGCGAATCGCCCGCGCCGAAATCCTTCGTGACACCGCGACAGTGCACGGCGAGATCGGGGGGAGGGGCCTGTATTGACATTCGACCACTTTCACAGTCCAGGGAGGCGAGGGGTTGCGTTAACTGCCTCTCCCTCTAGGAGAGGCCGGCCGCAGGCCGGGTGAGGGTGCTGTGCAGCGGGGTGGGAAGGAGCCGCAGGGTGCCCTCACCCCGACCCTCTCCCAGAGGGAGAGGGAGTGAAAGGAAGGGCCACGCGAACAAGCATGCCCAGGATGGGCCGAGGCGAACGTCAAGCGAGAGGGTGCGGGCAACCCCGAGCCGGCCTGGGCGAGTTGATATCGCATCGCTACCCCCGGAACACGATGGCGGGATCGACGACGAGCACCTTGCGGATCGACAGCAGGCTCGCGAGGAGCACGATCACGAGCACGGCCGCGGCCGTGAGCGCGAGCACCTGCCAGGGCATGAAGAACGAGAGCCGGCCGAAGCCCTTCGTGACCGCGCCAAACAGGGCGGCGAGGCCCACGCCCACGCCGTAGCCCACGAGCCCCACCTGGAGCGCCTGCGAGAGCACCATCCAGAGGATCGTCCAGTTGCTCGTGCCCATCGCCTTGAGCGCCCCGAACTGGCGGATGTTTTCCACGGTGAACAGGTAGAACGTCTGCCCCGCGATCGCCGTGCCGACGAGAAAGCCGAGAAACACGGTGATTCCGAAGTTGATCGGGATGCCGGTCTTGGCGAGGTAGTGGCGGATCGTCTTCCGGGTGAACTGCCGCTGCGTGAGCGCCTGGAGCCCCGTCTGGGCCTCGATCCGGCGGCAGACCTCCTCGGCCGGCACGCCCGGCGCGGCTTCGGCGAGCACGAACGACAGCACCTTCCGCTCGCGCGGCGCGTAGCGCACGGCCTGGCTGTAGCGGGTGTAGACGATCGGAAAGCTCTGGAACGTCTTGCTCGCCGTGGTGATGCCGACGATCACCGCCCGGCGGTCGTTCATCTCGAACACGCGGCCGATCCGCAGCGGCTCGCCGGGCCAGATCTTCTCGTAGCCGACCTTGTCGACGATCACGGCGTCGGGCTTCCGCAGGTCGGCGACCGAGCCCATGAACACGCCCTCCGGGGCCCCGATGAGCGTGTCGTCGTCGATGCCGAGGAGGATCATCTGCTCGTAGCTCCCCTCCTCGAGCCGCGCCCGCACGACCCCCTTGTAGAACCGCACGGCCCACTCGACGCCCGGCACGCCCTTGACGCGGAAGAGCTCCGTGTCGGCCAATGGCTTGATGTCGTCGACATACTGGACGTTGCCGTCCATGACCCAGATGTCGGGCCCCTGCGTGTCGCGGATCTGGCTGATCGTGAGGAGCATCAGCCCGCAGAAGATCGACGACTGCTGGGCGATGAGGAGCGCCGCGAACACCACCCCGAACACGATGCCGAGGTATTTCGCGCGGTTGCCGATCAGCATCTTCCAGGCGATCCAGAGCATGGCCGGAAATTCCCGTTTTCGGGCAGGCAGCGGGGCGGGCTGTGAAGTATAAGTCGATGGAGGAAATCCCCGCGTTCCCGTCACCCCCTTTCCGCCCATGCCCCGCCCCGACGACGAAGACCTGTTCCAGAGCTCGACGATGACGTTCGGCGAGCACCTCGAGGAACTGCGCACCTGCCTCGTGCGGGCCACGGCGGGGCTCGCTGTGGCGGTGCTGCTCGGGTTTTTCGTCGCCCAGCCGGTCGTGAAGCTGATCGAGGAGCCGCTGCGGCGGGCGTTGGGCCACTACTACACGAAGCGGTCGATCGAAACCTTCGACACCTGGCAGCCGCGCGGCGGCGCGGGCCCCGCCCTGCCCTACTCGCGGCAGGAGGTCGTCGACGCGGTCGAGAAGCACGGGCTCACGTTCGAACTGCGGGAGGTGCATGCCGACCGGCTCGCCCAGGCCCTGGGGCAGGCCCTCGGCCAGTCTGCCACGCCGCCGGAGGGCACCACGTTCGACGCCTCCGGGCTCGTGCCGCTCTTGCTCTGGCAGCCGCTGGCCAAGGACCCGCGGGTGAGCATCACCACGCTCTCGGCCCAGGAGGCGTTCGGGATCTACGTGAAGGCCGCGCTCCTCGTGGGCGTGGTGCTCGCGAGCCCGTGGGTCTTCTACCAACTGTGGACGTTTGTGGCGGCGGGACTCTATCCGCACGAGAAGCGCTGGGTCCGGCTGTTCCTTCCGATCAGCATCGGGCTGTTCCTGGCGGGCGTGTCGCTCGCGTTCTTCTTCGTATTCGACTTCGTCCTCGACTACCTCCTCCAGTTCAACGAGTGGCTGGGGCTCGATCCCGATCCGCGGATCAGCGAGTGGCTGTCGTTCGTGCTCATCCTCCCGATCGGCTTCGGGCTCGGCTTCCAGCTTCCGCTCGTGATGCTGTTCCTGGAGCGGATCGGGATCTTCGACGTCGAGACCTACGCCGCCCAGTGGCGCATCGCCGTGATCGTGATCTTCGTCGTGTCGGCGATCCTCACGCCGGCCGATCCCTACAGCCTGCTGTTCCTCGCGGTGCCCCTGTGCCTGCTGTACTTCGGCGGCCTCGCGATCTGCCGCTGGCTGCCGGGCCGCGAGCCGGCCGGCCGTCAGCTCGCCACGAAGGCCAGCCAGTAGAAGGCCGTGCCCGTGATGGCCGTGAGCACGAGGTCGACGGCGGCCAGCCGCGCGAGCCGCCTGTGCCGCGGACCATGCGCTCCCGGCGCCGGCGGCACGGGAAACCGCTGGATCGCCTCCCACAGCACCCACACGAGCAGGCCGAGCGTCGACACGGCGAACACGAGATGCACGCCGAGGGAGCCGAGTACGCCCCCCGGCCACCACGGGCTCGGCCGGGCCCGCTCCTTCCAGTCGCTCACGAGCCGCACGTCGATCTCGAACACGACGATGGCTGCGAGCAGCGCCCCCGCGATCAGGAGTTGCAACGTCTTGTGGGTCGCATAGCGGCCCCGGCGCACGAGCGCGATGCTCCACGCCAGCACAGGGAGCAGCAGCCACAGCCCCACGAGCACCACGTCCATCCCGACCGACGCCCGCGTGCCCAGAAACCCATCGATGCCCCCGAAGGGCGTGCACTCACCGACGGCGAACATGGTCACGGATGCG
>JBJSZP010000568.1:0-1975 GCA_046090365.1 Planctomycetia bacterium | reverse complement strand
GAGGCCTGGAGGGCCGCAGTGAACGTCCGGCGACGGGATACGGGGAGCCCGAAGCCGCCGCGCTATCAATAAGGCATGACAGGCTGAAGCCCGCCCGCGTCCCGCGGCGGTCACTTCAGGTCGACGAGCCAGTAGGCGTTGTCGACGAAGCTCTTCCAGCTCTGATACTTCGGATTGCCCAGCTTGATCGAGAGCAGCGGGCTGCGCTTCGGCTTCACCGGCTGGCGGATCATCTGCATCCGGGCCTCCTGCGGTGTGCGACCGCCCTTGCGGACGTTGCAGGCCACGCAGGCGCAGACGATGTTTTCCCAGCTCGTGATGCCGCCGCGGCTCCGCGGCACGACGTGGTCGAGCGACAGCTCGCTGGTGGGGAAGTGGCGGCCGCAGTACTGGCACTGGTTGCCGTCGCGAGCGAACACGTTGCGGCGGTTGAACCGCAGGCCCTGGCGGGGGCCGCGATCGCAGTCCACGAGCCGGATCACGCGCGGGGCCTGGAGTTCGTAGCCCACCGCCTTCACCCAGTCTTGATCGGGCGTGCGAAACGAGGCCTGCAGTGCGGACAGTTCCCGCCACGACTCAAACGGATACGCGGCGTAGCGGCCGTCCTCGATGTGCACCACCTCCGCCATTTCGCGGAACAGGAGGGTGATCGCCCGGCGCACGTTCGTGATGTGCACGGCCACGAACGAGCGGTTGAGGACGAGCACGCTCAGGTTGAGCGCGCTCCCCACCGAGAGCCGTCCTGGCTGCATCGACACCGCGTTCGCTGACGCCGCCATGTGCATCGCTTTTCTGCCGTGTGAGGGCTGCCGCGGGACCGGGCCCCGGTTGCCGGGCTGCCACGTCCGATACTACAGAGTCTAGTCCGCCGGTCGGACGCCTGCCAACCTTCCAGGGTTGCCCCACCTCTCCCATGCCGCGCGACGAACCCTTGCCTTTCACGGAACTTGCAGGCACACTCAGGAATCGAGGCGGATGCACTTCCATCCACGCCCAGCCTTCGTTCCGGAGACGCCCATGATCCACTACTCGTGCGACCTCTGTAAGCGGCCGATCGATGCGGCCACCGACGTGCGGCACGTGGTCAAAATCGAGGTTTTTCAGGCGGTGGAGGAGGGGGCGGGCAGCGGGTGCTGTGGTGACCAGACGGAGGATGCGACGGACCATCTCGACGACATGCAGGACCTGCTCGAATCGATCGACGAGCGCGACCTGCACGGCGACGGCGACTTCAACGACGGCACGCAGTCGCTGCGGTTCGATCTCTGCGACGCCTGCCGGCAGCGGTTCCTGAAAAACCCGCTCGGCATCAAGACCGGCAAGAAGCTCGACTTCAGCCAGAACTAGGTTTACGCCTGCAGGGCCATCCATGGCCCCTGCAGGCTTGCGCAGGCGGAGGGAAAGCCAAGGTTTCCCTCGCCTGCGAGCGGTCGCACCTCCAGGCGACCGTCGCCGACGTGAGCACGGCCGCGTGGCACGATGGCACGCGGCAGGCTGACGCTACGAGTGGCGGCTTGCACACGCCCCGCCGTCGGCTAGATTCGCGGCTCACCACCCCCCTGCGGAGCACCACCGACCTCATGGCCTCGAAGACGTTGAAGATCGCCGCGATTCCCGGAGACGGCACCGGGCCCGAAGTCACCGCCGAAGCGATGAAGGTGCTCGCCGCCGTGGCGAAGCTCGAGGGCTTCACCTACGACGTCGAAACGCTCGACTGGGGCGGCGATCGCTACCTCAAGACAGGCGAGATCATCCCCGAGGGCGGCCTCGACCTCCTGCGCTCGAAAGACGCGATCTTCCTGGGCGCGATCGGCCATCCGCAGGTGGCCCCGGGCATCCTCGAAAAGGGGCTGCTGCTCGATCTCCGCTTCAAGCTCGACCAATACATCAACCTCCGGCCGGTGAAGCTGCTTCCGGGCGTGGAGACCCCGCTGGCGGGCCGTGGCCCGAAGGACATCGACTTCGTGGTCGTGCG
>JBJSZP010000567.1:0-5416 GCA_046090365.1 Planctomycetia bacterium | reverse complement strand
ACGCCCACGAGCGCGTTCATGTTCGCACCGTCGATGTACACGCGGCCGCCGTGGCGGTGCACGATCTCGCACAGCCGCTTGATCTCCGTCTCGAACACGCCATGCGTGCTCGGGTAGGTGATCATCACGGCCGCCAGCCGGTCGGCATGCTCACGGCATTTGGCTTCGAGCTCGGCGAGGTCGACGTTGCCCTGGGCGTCGCAGCCGGTGACCACGACCTGCATCCCCGCCATCTGCGCGCTCGCGGGATTCGTGCCGTGGGCCGACGCGGGGATCAGGCATACGTTCCGCTGCCCCTGGCCGCGGGCCTCCTGCCACGCCTTGATCACGAGCAGCCCGGCATACTCCCCCTGGCTGCCGGCGTTGGGCTGGAGACTGATGCCGGCGTAGCCCGTCGCCTCCGAAAGCCATTCGCGGAGCTGCCGGTCGAGAATGGAAAATCCCTCGCGCTGGTCGGCCGGGGCGAAGGGATGGATCTGGGCGAACTCGGGCCACGTGATCGGGATCATCTCGCTCGTGGCGTTGAGCTTCATCGTGCAGCTGCCGAGCGGGATCATGCTGCGGTCGAGCGCGAGGTCGCGATCCGAAAGCGAGCGGATGTAGCGGAGCATCGCCGTTTCGGAGTGGTGCGTGGTGAACACCGGGTGCGTGAGAAAGTCGCTCGTGCGGCGCAGGGCCGCGGGCACGCGCGGCGCGAGGCCCGCCTCGTATCGCGAGAACTCCGGGACGGACCTGCCTGCGGAAGCTGAAAACACTTCCCACAGCCGCACGATGTCGGTCCGCGTCGTCGTCTCGTCGAGGGCGATCCCGACCGTGCCGGGGCCGAGCCGGCGGAGATTCATCCCCACGGCGCGGGCCCGGGCCATCGCGTCGTCGGCCCGTCCTTCCACCTCGACGGCGAGCGTGTCGAAGGCGTGGGCGTGGCGGAGCCGGCAGCCGATGCTCTCGAGGCCGTCGGCGAGGATCGCCGCGTAGGCCGCCACCCGCTCGGCGATCCGCACGAGCCCCGCCGGCCCGTGGTACACGGCATACATGCTGGCCACGACGGCGGGGAGCACCTGCGCCGTGCAGATGTTGCTCGTCTCCTTCTCGCGGCGGATGTGCTGCTCGCGGGTCTGGAGCGCGAGGCGGTAGGCCGGCCTGCCGTGGGCGTCGATGCTCACGCCCACGAGTCGCCCCGGCAGCGACCGCTTGAACTCGTCGCGGCAGGCGAGAAATGCAGCATGTGGCCCGCCGCAGCCCATCGGCATCCCGAACCGCTGTGTGGTGCCCACGACGATATCGGCCCCCCACTCGCCCGGCGGCACGATGAGCACGAGTGAAAGCAGGTCGGCGGCCACGCACAGGGCCCCCTGCTTCGCGTGCACGCGGTCGGCGAGTCCGCGGTGATCGACCACCTCGCCATCGGTGGCCGGATACTGCACGAGCGCTCCGAAGCAGTCGTGCGTGTCGAGCAGCGCGGCCACGTCGCCCACGACGACGTCGATCCCGAGCGGCCTGGCCCGCGTGCGGAGCACCTCGAGCGTCTGCGGATGCACGCGGGCATCGGCGAGGAACGTGTGGCTCGGGCTCTTGGCGGTGCGCTTGGCGAGCGTCATCGCCTCGGCAGCGGCGGTGGCCTCGTCGAGGAGCGACGCGTTGGCGATCGGCATCGCCGTGAGGTCGCAGACCATCGTCTGGAAATTGACGATCGCCTCCATGCGGCCCTGGGAGATCTCGGCCTGGTAGGGCGTGTAGGCGGTGTACCAGGCGGGGTTTTCCAGGATGTTGCGCAGGATCACGGCGGGCGTGTGCGTGCCGTGGTAGCCTTGGCCGATGAAACTCGTGAACACCTTGTTGCGGGCGGCGATGGATTTCAGTTCCGCGAGCGCCGCCGCCTCAGAGATGGCGGGCGGCAGCCGCATCGGCGTCGAGCGGGCGATGCTCGCCGGCACGATCTCGGCGAGGAGCGCCTCGCGGGAACTGGCCCCGATGCAGTCGAGCATGTGCCGCTCGTCGGCGGCGCCGAAGCCGATGTGCCGGGCCACGAATTCGGCCGGGTTTTCCAGGCGATCGAGCGGGAGAGTCGCGGGTGCGGAGGGGCGTGCGGCCGCGCGGCAATCGACGGCGAGGTCGGGCATATCAGGGCTCCGAGGCTGGGATGCCGCGCGGGGCGGCACCGGTGGAACCCTGTTGTCCTTGGACCTGAGAGATTCGCCGCGGACTCCTCTCCGCGGGTTGCCCCTTCGGTGGACGGCTGCCTGCCCTGAAGACAAGCCCGGCCGTCGCTCTCCAACAGTGTTGTTGTGGTGTCAGTACTTTTGCCTGAGCGTTCAGCCTTCGGCGGTCTTGCGACTCTCTCCTGACCCTTGAAGTGTAGCCAGGTGGCGAAAAGCCGCCAACCGCGCCGCCTCCCAAAAAGCCACCGCCGCCGGCCACTTTGCGAGGGTTTCGGCGTGAACCACGCTCGCCCCGCGGTCCGCGGCGAATCGCACTGCCGTGGCCACGAGCGCCATCCCGATCCCCTGCCGCCGCGACGCCGGATTCACGGCCAGCCAGCCAATCGACCACCGGGCCGAGTCCCCGCTCCCCGCACATACGAGAACCACCAAGCCCGCCGGAACCGGCCCCGCCCTGTCCGAACGCGCCACCCAGGCCCACACCTCGCGCCCGGGCCGACTCTGAAGCTCACCGGCCAGCCCGGAGGCCTGGAAGTCCGGCTCCGACCCCGGCTTTCCGATATCAGACGCCTCGACCACCGCCCTCAGCTGGTCGAGGCACTGAGCCGGGTCGACCAACTCCACGACGATTCCAGGCCGGCAAAATGCCGGAAATCCAGTGCTCGGAAGTTCAACCCGGATGATGCCCACAGTCGCCTTGTACGCGTCTGCGAACAATTTCGCGAGGGACCCCGTCGCTTCCGCTCCGGGCTTGGTTGGCGGGCGGAGCACGCAGCGCCCAGAAAAGCCCGGGCGGAAGCCCGCGGGTTCCTCGTTATTTGCGGATCCGACACTCGCTCAGAACGTGGCCTACGCTTGAACGGCCCCGCAGAAATTGCCTATGCGTCATAAGTTCAAGCGATTTAAAGGCTTGCGCACAATCGCTCAGGTTTGCATGCACAACACTTCACTGCGATGACTGGATACACTCATGCACTGCTTGAAAACTAGCGTGCGGCTGCCATACTTGTGTCGTAAGGACGCACCAGACGTGCAAAACCACGAACGCCGCAGCCGCCTCCTCGACCTGATCCGCATCCGCGGATTCGCCGCGCTCGACGAACTCGTGCGCGAGCTGGGGGTGTCGGAATCGACGATCCGCCGCGACCTCGACGCCCTCGAGGAGCAGGGATCGGCGAAGCGCACGCACGGCGGCGTTCTGTATTCCGGGGGCATGCCCCGCCTGGCCGAGTTCGACGAGCGTCAGCCGGCCCACTGGGCGGCCAAGCGGGCGATCGCAGCCAAGGCGGCCGAGGTCATCGGCGACGGCGAGACCGTGCTCCTCGACGGCGGCACCACGACGTATGAAGTGGCCAGGCTGCTCGTCGGCCGGTCGCTGCAGGTGGTGACCAACAGCCTGCCCGTTGCGAATCTTTTCGCCTCGGAGGCCCGCACCGACCTCGTGCTCCTCGGCGGCTACGTGTCGCCCCGCACGGGTGTGTGCCTCGGGCCCTACGCAAACGAGCTGCTCGGCCGGCTGCACGTGACGACGACGGTCCTCTCTGCCGCGGGCATCTCAGAGGAGGGCCTGTTCAACGCCCACCTGCTGCTCGCCGAGACGGAGCAGGCGATGCTCAAGGCGGCCGGCCGTGTGCTCGTGGTGGCCGACAGCTCCAAGTTTGGCCGCAAGAGCCTGACGCTCGTCTCCGGCCTGTCTGCGATCAACGTGTTTGTCTCCGACGACGGTCTCTCGGACGGCTGGCGCGATGCGATCGCGAAGGCGGGTGCCGAGCTGATCGTCGCCCAGGTCCCCGCTGCCGACGCCGCATCGCCGGCGGCCTTTTCCCGCCGGAATCAGCCCGCATGAGCCTTGCCATGACCAGCGCCGCCCCCTCCGCTCTCACGTTTCCAGGCCTGCCTGCCGGCCTCGACCGCGCCGGTGTCGAACGGATCGTGCGCGAGATCGTGCTCCGGTCGCGGGGCACACCGCCGTCGCAGGCGGGTCGCGCCGGCGAGCCGAAGCTCGTCGTGAGCATCTCGGCCCGCCACTGCCACCTCACCGACGAGCACGTGGAAAAACTCTTCGGCCCGGGTGCGAAGCTCACGCCGCACAAGAACCTCTATCAGGACGGGTTCTACGCCGCCGAGCAGACCGTGATGGTGGTGGGGCCAAAACGAAAAATGCTGCCGACCGTGCGGGTGCTCGGCCCCACCCGCAAGGCCTCGCAGGTGGAGCTCGCCTTCACTGACGGCATCTCGCTGGGGATCGACCTGCCGGTGCGGCCGAGCGGGAAGATCACGGGCACGCCCGGCTGCGTGCTCGTGGGCCCCGCGGGCGCCGTCGAACTCGCCGAGGGCGTGATCCGGGCCGAGCGGCACGTGCACATGAGCCATGCAGACGCCGCCCACTTCGGCGTCAAGGACGGCGACCGGATGAGCCTCCTCATCAAGGGCACCTGCAGCACCGTGTTTCGCGACCTGCTCGTGCGGGCCGACGCCACGAGCAAGCTCGAGGTGCACATCGACACCGATGAAGGCAACGCGGCCGATCTCGACCACGCGGAGAGCGTTGAACTTTTGAAGCAGACATGAGCCGTGGGGCGAGCCTCCGGCTCGCCGAAATGACACACGACCGTTTTTCCGGCGCGTGCCGGGCGGTCAGCGGGAGCCAAGCCCGCAGGACGATGGCTGGATGACACAGGAGCGATGCAACAGATGGCGAAGAACGTTGAAGCCCTCGGCATGATCGAGGTGAAGGGGTTCGTCACGCTCGTCGAAGCGGTCGACGCGATGATGAAGGCAGCGAACGTCACCTTCATGGGGTGGGACAAGATCGGTAGCGGACTCGTGACGGCGTTCGTCTCGGGCGACGTGGCCGCGGTGAAGGCGGCGACCGACGCGGGTGCGGCTGCCGGCGGCCGGATCGGTGACGTGGTCAGCGTGCAGGTGATCGCCCGTCCTCACGAGGACATCGGGATCGTGCTGCCCGCGAAGTCGGGCGGTTGAGAGGCCCCTCCGGCGGCGAACGGTTCGCCGGCCGGATGGGTGCCGTGATGACGTCTGTTTTTTCCATCTCACATCGAGGAACGATTCATGAATACGGCGATCGGACTGTTGGAGACCAAGGGACTCGTGGGCCTCGTCGAGGCCACCGACGCGATGGCCAAGGCGGCCAACATGAAGATTCTCAAGCGCATCAGCATCGGCAACGCCTTCGTGGCCACGATCGTCCAGGGGGACGTCGGCAGCGTGCGGGCGGCGGTCGAGGCGGGGGCCAC
>JBJSZP010000566.1:0-2518 GCA_046090365.1 Planctomycetia bacterium | reverse complement strand
GCGAGACCTTCCACGCGATGCTCGCGGTGCCCGACTCGCAGTCGCGGACGCAGTCGGCGAAGAAGTGGCGGCCCAACCCCGGGCCCTACCTGCGCACGGGCGACCTCGGCTTCTTCGACGCGGGCGAGCTGTTCGTCACCGGCCGGCTCAAGGACCTGATCATCGTCCGCGGCCGCAACCACTATCCGCAGGACATCGAGCACTCCGTCGAGGAGGCGAGCCCGCTCGTGCGGGCCGGGTCGGTGGCGGCGTTTTCCGTCGACGTCGACGGCCGCGAGCGGGTGGTCGTCGTCGCCGAGATCGAGCGCGGCAAACGCGAGGCCGACGAGATGGCCGCCGCGTTCGACGCGATCCGCAAGCGGCTGGCGATCGAGCACGAGGTGGCGCTCGAGGGGCTCGTGATGGTGCGGCCCAACAGCATCGCCAAGACGTCGAGCGGCAAGATCCAGCGGCACGCCTGCAAGCGGCAGTTCCTCGACGGCACGCTGGAGGTCGTGGAGCAGCACATCTCGTGGCTCGAGCCCAGCGGCGAAGCGAGAGAACCGGCGGCCGCCCGGCCCGCCGTCGATCAGCCGCGGCTGGCCCGCCTCCGGCCCGTGGGCGAGGCGTCGCGGGCCCTGCGGCCCGATCGCGAGCTGCCGCAGGATGTGGTGCAGACGGTGTTCGACCACGTGCGGCGGATCGCCAAGGAGCGGGCCGGGAACCTCACGCTCGACACCAACATCGTGGAGCTCGGGCTCGACTCGCTCGAGCGCATGGAGATCGTGGCCAGCCTCGAGGAGGCGTTCGGCGGCCGGTTCCCGGAGCAGGTGCTCCCGCAGATCGAGACCTGCCGCGAGGTGACCGAGGCCATCCTCGACCACATGCCGCTCGAGAGCGCGAAGCGGGCGGAAGTGACAAAGGCGTCCATCGACATCCCGGCCGACACGTTCCGGATCGAGGAGTTTCCCGAGGTGCGGGCGCTCGAGCAGAACTTCGCGATGGTGCGGAACGCCGGCCTCGAAAATCCCTACTTCGGCGTCCACGAGGGGCTCACGAACGACCGCACGCAGATCGGCGGCCGCGAGATGGTGAGCTGGGCGACGTACAACTACCTGGGGATGTCGGGGGAGCCGGAGGTGACGCTCGCCGCGAATGCGGCCCTTGACCGCTACGGCACGAGCGTGTCGGCGAGCCGGCTGGTCTCCGGCGAGAAGGTGATCCACCAGGAACTCGAGCGGGAGATCGCCCGGTTCGTGGGCACCGAGGATGCGATCACGTTCGTCGGCGGCCATGCGACCAACGAGACGGTGATCGGCCATGTCGTGGGCCCGGGCGACCTCGTGCTCCACGACGCGCTCGCCCACAACAGCCTCCTCCAGGGCGCGGTGCTCTCCGGGGCCCGCCGCCGGCCGTTCCCCCACAACGACTTCGACGCCGCGGAGAAGCTCCTCGCTCAGGTGCGCAGCCAGTATCGGCGTGTGCTCGTCGTGATCGAGGGGATCTACAGCATGGACGGCGACTTTTCCGACCTGCCGAAGTTCGTCGGGGTCGCGAAGCGGCACAAGGCGCTCCTGATGGTGGACGAGGCCCACTCGATCGGCGTGATGGGCCCGCGGGGCCGGGGCATCGGCGAGCACTTCGGCGTGAACCCCGCCGACGTCGACCTGTGGATGGGCACGCTCTCGAAGGCCCTCGGCTCGTGCGGCGGCTACATCGCCGGCTCGCACACACTCGTCCGCTGGCTCAAGTACACCGTCCCGGGCTTCGTCTACTCCGTCGGCCTGCCGCCAGCGGCGGCGGGGGCGGCACTCGGTGCGCTGCGGCTGCTCGACCGCGATCCCTCGCGGGTGGCACAGCTCCACGACAACGCCCGGCTCTTCCTCCGCCTGGCGAAGGAGGCGGGGCTCGACACGGGGCCTTCGGGCGGGTCGGCGATCGTGCCGGTGATCCTCGGCAACTCGATGAACGCGCTCAGGCTCTCGCGGGCCCTCTTCACCCGGGGCATCAACGTGCAGCCGATTCTCTATCCGGCCGTCGAGGAGAAGGCGGCCCGGCTACGGTTCTTCATCACGTCGCGGCACACGCCCGACCAGATCCGGCGCACGATCACGGCGATGCGCGAGGAGCTCGCGAAGATCGATCCGCAGCCCGCGCGGCGACCCGCAGGCGTCGCGTAAACGCCTCGCGGCGACTATAACGTCGCAATGTCCGCCCCCGAAACCACGAGCCACCGGCTCGTCCTGCCCGCCGACTCCAACCACCACGGCACGCTCTACGCGGGCAGCCTGCTGCGCTATGCGCTCGAGACCGCTTACGCCACCGCCTCCCGCTCCACCGGGGCGGATGCCAACCTGATGCTGCGCCGGGTGCTGTCGCTCGAATGCCGCGCGAGCGTGCCTGTCGGGACCCTCGTCGAGATCCGCGGAGCAGTGCTCCAGGTGCGGCAGTGCTATCTCGTGGTCGGCGTGGTGGGGATGCCGCTCGTGGGCCAGACGCTCCCGTGGATGGACGGCCTGCTCGGGTTCGTGCAGGTCGA
>JBJSZP010000565.1:0-979 GCA_046090365.1 Planctomycetia bacterium | reverse complement strand
CGCGTTCACGGGGGCTGATGCCCGCCGGATGGGGCTCATCGAATTCGCCGACGGCGGGACGCTGTTTCTCGACGAGGTCGGGGAACTGCCGCTCGCGCTCCAGGCCAAGCTCCTCCGGGTGCTGCAGGAGCGGCGGGTGCGGCGGGTGGGAGCCCGGCAGGAGACGAGCGTGGACGTGCGGGTGATCGCCGCGACGTCCCGGGCGATCGATGCGATGGTGGAGCGGGGCGAGTTTCGCCGCGACCTCTTCTACCGGATCAACGTGGTGCGGATCGACCTGCCCCCGCTGCGCGAGCGGGGCGACGACGTCGGCCTACTGGCGGAGTTTTTCGCCAACCGGGCCGCGCAGGAGATGGGCAAGACCGTCACCGGCCTGTCGATCGACGCCTACCAGGTGCTGAAGAACTACCACTGGCCGGGCAACGTCCGCGAACTGCAGAACGCGATCCGCCGGGCGGTGGCGATGACCCGTTCGGCGACGCCCGACGTGGAGGATCTGCCCGACGAGATCGTCGCGGCGGCCGGCCGCAGCGCCGCCGCCGCGGCCGCGGATGGCGACGGCGGCTACTTCGCGAAGCGGGCCGAGCACGTGGCCCGGTTCGAGAAGCAGTATCTCACCGACCTGCTCACCCGCCACCACGGCGACGTGTCGGCCGCTACCCGCGACGCGAAGCTGCCCCGCGGCACGCTCTACCGGCTGATGAAGGCCCACGACCTCGACGGCGCAGCCTTCCGCGGAAAGTAGGTGCAGATTGTTCAATCTGCACCAGTGCACGACTGCCGCAGAGTGCCACTCTGCGGCTACAGGAGGGGCATCGCGCAGCGTGTAGGTGCAGATTGTTCAATCTGCACCCGTGCGGCTACAGGAGGCAGACTACGGCCTGTCCTACTTCAGCGTGCGCAGGAACTCGACGACGTCGAGGAGCTCGTTGGGCGAGAGCGTGGCGGCGAGGCCCTCGGGCATGCTGCTCTGCTTGAG
>JBJSZP010000564.1:0-4553 GCA_046090365.1 Planctomycetia bacterium | reverse complement strand
TGCGTGTGGGGTTTCGGGGAAAACGGGTTGGAGGGAGGGGACTTTTCGGGCCACGATTGGGAAGTCCGGGAGTGTAACAGGCCCTTCCGGCCCGAACAATCGAGTGTTTTGCCCCGGCCGCGTTGCTTGCGCAGCCGCCAGGCTCGGCCCTCGGGCGATCCGGCCAGGCCGCTGCGGTCGATACTCTCCCTATGCGTCCCACCCTGAGGCGGTTCCCGAGTTGTGACGATTGCCGTGGCGCGGACCCCGTCGCTTCCGCTCCGGGCTTGTTGGGGCTGTCGCGAGCCTGGCTGCTTCGCGTTGCCGCGTTCGCCGTTGCCGTCGCCGCGGTGACGCTGCCGGCGCGGGCGCAGTTTCTCGACTCCGAGCAGGCGTCGGCGGGGCCCACGCTGGGCGATGCCCGCGGGCAGAAGTTCAAGGTGGGCGTCGAGGTGACGGCCGACGGCGGCCCCTGCCGCGGGATCTACGCCACGCTCCCGGTGCCGGCCGACTGGCCGGAGCAGAAGGTGCAGATCGTGGCCGAGGACCTCTCGCCCGACGTGCGCTCGCTGCGGTATCGGATGCTGCCCGGGGGCGTGAAGCAGATGGTGGTCGAGATTCCCGACCTGCCGGCCGGCGAAACGGCCCGCGCGGTCGTGACGTTCGGCCTCGAGCGGTCGTCGATCGTGCCGCCGGCCGACCCGTCGTCGCTGGCGGCGCCCGAGAAGCCCGACCGGGCGCTGCGGGCTTACCTCGGCCCCAGCCCCTACATCGAGACGCGGCACCCGAAGATCGTGAAGCTCGCCAAGAGCGTCGGCGAGGATCTGGAGGGGTGGCGGAAGGTGGAGGCGCTGTACGACGCCGTCCGTGAGAAGGTGGAATATCGCAACGGCGAACTCAAGGGGGCGGCCCGCGCCTTGGCCGATGGCTGGGGAGACTGCGAGGAGCTTACCTGCCTGTTCATCGCCGTGTGCCGCGTGGAGGGAATACCGGCCCGCACGGTGTGGGTGGAGGGGCACTGCTACCCCGAGTTTTATCTGGTCGATGCGCAGGGCACGGGGCACTGGTTTCCATGCCAGGCGGCGGGCGCGCGGGCCTTCGGCGGCATGCCCGACCAGCTGCCGATCCTGCAGAAGGGAGACGCGTTTCGCGACCCGGATCGCCCCGGCAAGACGCTCCGCTACGTGTCGGAATTCATCCGCGGCTCGGCCACCGACGGCGGCGGCTCCCCCCGCGTGAAGTGGATCCGCGAGCCGGGGTAAACATTTTCCCCACCGCGTCAGGCCCGGAGGGCCGGTTTCATGCCAGCGGGCGGAGGCCCGCCAAGCGACGGTCGGCAGGATGCCGAGCCGTCGCGTGAAGCGGATCCGCGAGCCGGGGTAAACATTTTCCCCACCGCGTCAGCCCCGGAGGGCCGCCACGCGGACCTACTCCGCGCCCGCGATGATCGGTTCGCCGAACACCGGCGCGCCTTCCTTTGCCACCGGCATGAACCACCGCGGCAGGATCGGCAGGCCGGCGTCGCGCCAGATCGCCTCCAGCCGGTCGCCCGCCAGCTTCACGATCTTCTCGCGGCCGCGGCCGGTGAGCGCCGAGCGGTCGGCCCACGGCGTGACGGGGCCCTCGAACCCGGCCTGATGAGCCTGCTTCACGATCCCGGCACAGTCGATCACGCCCGTGTCGCCCGGCAGCAGCCGCTGGTTGGCGTGGAGATCGACGCCCCGCACGTCGCGCGGCGCGTCGGAGAGCCGCACCTCGACGATCCGGCCGCGCGGCACCTTGCCGATCACGCCGAGGCCTTCGCCGGTGACGTGCAGCGCCCAAGAGTCGACGATCACGCCCACGCTCGGGTGCGACACGGCCACGAGGCCAAGCAGGCCTTCGTAGGTATTGATGAACTGGCCTCCGCCGCCGGCGCTCGCTTCCGTCTCCGGGCGGATCGCGAGGCCGAGCGTGATGCCGTGGCGGGCCAGCTTCTCACCGACGAGATCGAGCCGCTGCCGATGGAGTTCCAGGAAATCCTTGAACGAGTGGTCGCCCGAGGTCGGGGCGATCGTCGCCGCGGCGCGCGGCGCCTCGGTGGCCTGGGCAAACTCGAGCCGCTTCGGGAGGAGGTCGAGATCGTGCTTGAACTCGGCCTCGTCACCGCCGAGGTCGACGGGCAGTTGGAAGAGGCCGCTCTTGAGCCGGGCGCTCACCATCAGCCGCCGGGCATGCTCCACGCCGTAGAGCTCCGCCTGCTGCTGGAAATCGACGATATCGATGTCCATCGAGTCAAACCCGAACGACAGCGCGAGCTCGATCAGCTCGCTGGGGCGTCCGGAAAGGGGCAGGCCGACGGTGCTCAGGTTGCGAAACATGCTCGACATGTGAGGGAAAAACTCCGGGGCGAAAAGAACGGGTCCGTGAGTATGCCCGACGGAGAGGGTATTTTGAAGCGGCCATGTCGCTCATCGAGGCCATCACGCTCGGAATCGTCCAGGGGCTCACGGAGTTCCTGCCGATTTCGAGCACCGCGCACCTTCGCATCGTGCCCGCCCTGTGCGGCTGGGACGATCCCGGCGCGGCCTATTCCGCCGTGATCCAATGCGGCACCCTGGCCGCGGTGTGCGTGGCGCTGCGGCACGACATCGTCCGCCTCGCCCGCGGCCTCCTGGCCGGCCTGCGGTCGGGCCGGCCGTTCGCCGAGGCCGACTCGCGGACGAGCCTGCTCGTGGTCCTCGGCACGCTGCCGATCGTGGGCGTGGGGTTCGCTGCCCGGCACCTGATCCGCGGCGAGGCCCGGCGGCTCGAGGTGGTGACCGGCGCGCTCCTGTTCACCACATTCCTGATGGCGGCGGCCGAGTGGGTCGTGTGGCGCCGCACGCGGCGCGGGGTGCACGGCCGCGCCGGCCTCGAGGCGGTGACGGCCACCGACGGCCTGACGATGGGCCTGGCCCAGGTGCTCGCCCTCGTGCCGGGCACGTCGCGGAGCGGCGTCACGATCTCCTCAGGCATGGCCACCGGCCTCGACCGGGCCACGGCCGCGCGGTTTTCGTTTCTGCTGTCGCTCCCCGCCGTCGCCGCCGCGGGGCTGCTCGAAGCCTGGCAGCAACGCGAGGCGATCTTCGGGTCGCCCGAGGCGACGCTCCACGCCGTCGTAGGCACGCTCGCCGCGGCCGTCGTCGGCTACGCCTCGATCCGCTGGCTCCTGCGCGTGCTCACGAGCCACACGCTCTGGCCGTTCATCGTCTACCGGCTCGGGCTCGCGGGCGTGCTCATCTGGACGTTCGGCTCGAGCGCCGCCAGGTCCATCCCCAGCCTCTTCACCTTCTTGTAGAGCGTGGTGCGGTTGATGCCGAGCGCCTTCGCGGCGGCGTCGCGGCGCCAGCCGTGGCGGTCGAGGGCGTCGAGGATCATCTGCCGCTCGGGATGCGTGAGCGCGAGTTTGAGCGAGCAGGCTGCCGGTCCCACGGCGACCGGCAGCGTGACGGTGGCTCCGCGGGCGACCACCGCGGCGGGCAGATCGGCCACGTCGACGAGCGGGCCGCGGCCGAGGAACACGGCCCGTTCCACCGCATGCTCGAGTTCCCGGACGTTGCCGGGCCAGGCGTGGGCCGCGAGCGCCGCGGCGGCGGCCGGCGTGAACCCGGCCACGTGGCGGCCCGCCTTCGCGGCGGCCGCACGGAGGAAGTGGTCGGCGAGGAGCGGGATGTCGCCCGGGCGGTCGCGGAGCGCCGGCATCTCGAGCGTGACGACATTGATCCGCCAGAACAGGTCGGCCCGAAACTTGCCGGCGGCGACGAGCTGCTCGAGATCGTCGTTGGTGGCGAGGATCACGCGGGCGTCGACAGCGTGCGTTTTCGAGCCCCCCACGGCCTCGAACTGCATCGTCTGCAGCACGCGCAACAGCCTCACCTGGAGCGCGGGCGAAGCGGTGCCGATCTCGTCGAGGAAGATGGTGCCGCCGTCGGCCTGGAGAAACTTTCCGGGCCGGTCGGCGGCCGCCCCGGTGAACGCCCCGGCCACGTGGCCGAAGAGCTCGCTCTCGAGGAGCGTCTCGGGCAGGCTCCCGCAGGCCACCTCGACGAGCCGGCCCGTGCGGCCGCTCTGCCGATGGATCTCGCGGGCCAGGAGCGACTTGCCTGTGCCGGTCTCGCCGGTCACGAGCACGCACACGGGCGTGGCGGCGATCCGCTCGACGACATCGAGCACGCGGCGGATCGCGGGGTCGGATCCGAGCAGGCTGGCGGCGGGCGGCGAGGCGGGGCGGTGCGACGCGGACATGGCAAAACCTCCGGGAACGGCGGCTGACACTGTTTCCTAGGTCGCGAAATGGCGACGTCAAAGTCGCCGCAGGGCAACAGGTCACCGAAATCGACACGCGTGGCCCGTCACGACCGGCATGACCCGCACGACCCGCCCGTCGGACGAGCTTCAGCCTGTCGTAACCTTGGCTCGTTGCGCGTGCCGGCTCGTGACTGCCCAGACCCTCTCGCCGGACGTTCGCCTCAGCCCTCCAGGCTTCGGCTCTCTGCATGTCCGCTTCGCTTCGCCATCCATGGCTGCGCTCGCTCCCATAGCCCGCTCGAGGG
>JBJSZP010000563.1:0-3474 GCA_046090365.1 Planctomycetia bacterium | reverse complement strand
GCTTCTTCTCGTCGACGCCGTCGAGCGGATGCGCGAGCACGAGCGGCTTTCCGGGCTGTTCGACGAATCGCTCAAGGCCGCCCGGCTCGAGGCCGCCCGCGAGCTGGCCTACGGGGCCGGGCACGAGATCAACAATCCGCTCGCCAACATCGCCACGCGGGCCCAGTCGCTGCTCCTCGAGGAGCGCGATCCGGAGCGCCGGCGGCGGCTGGCGACGATCGTCGACCAGTCGTTTCGGGCTCGCGACATGATCGGCGGGCTGATGCTCTTCGCGCGGCCGCCGAAGCCGACGGTGGAGCCGGCGGACGTGGGCGGGATCATCACCGCGGTGGGCGAGGCCGTCCGCAGCCAGGCCGAGGCCCGCGGCATCAGCCTCGAGGTTTCGCCACCGGCGACGGCGACCGCGGTGCTCGTCGACCGCGGCCAGATCGAGGAGGCGCTCCGGGCCGTGGCCACGAATGCCATCGAGGCGGTCGCGAGCGGCGGGCGGGTGAGGCTCGTCGCCGCGCCGGTCGACAAGCCTGCCGGATGGTGCGAGATCACGGTGGCCGACGAGGGCTGCGGCATGGACGACGCCACCGTGCGCCGGGCGTTCGATCCGTTCTTCAGCGGTCGCGAGGCGGGCCGCGGGGCCGGCCTGGGTTTGTCGAAGGCGTGGCGGTTCATCGAGACCAACGGCGGCACTGTCGCGATCGCGTCGCGGCCAGGCGCGGGCACCACCGTTTCCGTGCGGCTGCCCATGGCTCCTGCCGGCAGGGTCGCCCCAGATTCCCTGGTGTGACACGCCCCCGGATTCGCCGTGGATCGCCCTTGTCGGCGCTTCCGGCTTTCCCTATCTTCTCCGCGATCGACAGCACGGGCTCACGGTTTGGAGCCCGACATTCTGGAGCATGGATGTTCCTATGAGCTACGACGCAACGTCTGCTTCCGGGCAGACGCTGGCGCCTGCTTGGCGGCCAGCCGCCGCCGATCTCACCGTGAGACCGGCCCCCCTTCCGTCCGCCGCCGTGGCACAGGCCACGATCCAGGCAGGGCATGCCGGTCATGCCGGCCGCACGCGGCACGACGTGTTGCGAAGCGTCCTCAATTTGACGGACGCAGCCCGCCGCGGCACGCACGGCTGCGATGCCGCCGCCGACGCGGCCGGCCGCACCGCCGCCTGGCTCTTCGACCGCCAGGCGATCGACGGCCACTGGCGGGCCCCGCTCGAAGGCGACACGATCCTCGAGAGCGAGTATCTCCTGCTCCTCGCCTGGGCCGGCCGCACGGCCGATCCACACGCGCCGGGCGCCTGCCGCAGGATCCTGGCCGAGCAGTTGCCAGGCGGAGGCTGGGCCATTCATCCCGGCGGCCCGGTCGACGTGAGCGCGAGCGTGAAGGCGTATCTCGCGCTCAAGATCTTCGGGCACGACGCGGCGAGCGAGCCGCTCACGCGGGCCCGGGCCGCGATCGCCGCCGCCGGCGGCCCGTGGGCCGTGAACAGCTTCACGAAGTTCTACCTCGCGCTCCTCGGCCAGATCCCCTACTCCGAGTGCCCGGCCGTGCCGTCCGAGATGGTGCTCCTGCCGCGCTGGTTTCCGGTGAACCTCGACCGCGTGTCGGCCTGGTCGCGGACGATGATCGTGCCGCTGTCGCTGATGTGGACCTTCAAGCCGGTGCGGCTGGTTCCGCACGACCGCGGCATGGCCGAACTGTTCGTGGGGGCCGTCCGGCCGCGGCCGCAGTCGCGCGACGGCTGGGCCGTGTTCTTCCGCGGCGTCGATCGCGTGCTCAAGGCCTGCGAGGCGGTCGGCCTGCGGCCGCTCCGCAGCCGGGCCGTGATGGCCTGTCGCCGCTGGATGCTCGAGCGGTTCGACGGCAGCGACGGGCTCGGGGCGATCTTTCCGCCGATCGTGTGGAGCATCGTCGCGCTCCGGGCGCTCGGCTGCGACGACGACTCCCCCGAAGTGCGCGAGTGCTGGCGGCAGCTCGAACGGCTCGTCGAGCCGCAGTCCGACGGCACCACGCGGCTCGAGCCCTGCCGTTCGCCCGTGTGGGACACGGCCATCACCGTGCGGGCCCTCGCCGCCGTGGCTGGCGAGGCGGGAGAGAACGCGGCCGTCGACGCGGCGAGAGTCGCGGAGGCCGTCGACTGGCTGCTCGACCGCGAGGTGCGGTCGGCCGGCGACTGGACGCAGTCGGCTAGCAAGGCCGCGCCCTCCGGATGGTGTTTTCAATATGCCAACCGCTTCTATCCCGACGTCGACGACACCGCGATGGTGTTGATCGCCCTGGCCACGTGGCGCGAAGCCTTCGGCGACGCCGCGGCCCAGACGCCCGCCGGCCGAGTGCGGCTCCAGCGGATCGCGGCGGCAGTGGCCCGGGCCACTGCCTGGCTCGAGGCGATGCAGAACGCCGACGGCGGCTGGGGCGCCTTCGACCGCGACAACGACTGCGAGCTGCTCTGCCGGGTGCCGTTCGCCGACCACAACGCGATGATCGATCCGAGTTCGCCCGACCTCGCCGGCCGGGTGCTCGAGGCGTTCGGCCGGCTCGGCCTGAGAGAGGGGCATCCGGCGGTGGATCGCGGCGTCGCGTATCTGCGGCGACAGCAGCGGGCCGACGGGGCGTGGTTTGGCCGCTGGGGCGTGAACTACATCTACGGCACATGGCAGGCGATCGAGGGCCTGATCGCCGTGGGGCTCGGGGCCGACGATCCGGCCGTGTCGTGCGGGGCCGACTGGCTCGCGAGCCATCAGCAGGCCTGCGGCGGCTGGGGCGAGAGCTGCGAGAGCTATGCCGACGAGCGGCTCGCCGGCGTCGGCACGCCGACGGCGTCGCAGACGGCCTGGGCCGTCGCGGGGCTCGTCGCGGCCGGACGCGCGGGCGACGAGGCGGCGCGGCGCGGCGTGCGCTGGCTCGTCGAGAGGCAGGCGGAAGACGGCGCCTGGGAGGAACGCGAGTTCACCGGCACCGGCTTCCCGAAGGTGTTCTACCTCCGCTACCACTACTACCCGATCTACTTCCCGCTCATGGCGCTCGCCCGGTGGTGCGCGGCTCGGGAGTGGGTGCGCGACGCCGACGTCGCGCGGGAGCGGGTCGCATGAGCGTGCCCGTCGGACAGATGCTCGCCGTGCTGCGGCACGTGGCCATCCAGCGGCTGCGGGGCAACCGCCGCTATCCGCTCGTGCTCATGCTCGAGCCCTTGTTTCGCTGCAACCTCGCCTGCGGGGGCTGCGGCAAGATCCAGCACCCCGCCGAGATCCTCCGCTCGCACCTCACGCCCGAGCAGTGCTTCCGGGCGGTGGATGAATGCGGGGCGCCGGTCGTGTCGATCCCCGGGGGGGAGCCGCTCCTGCATCCGCAGATCGAGCAGATCGTGGCCGGGATCGTGGCCAGGAAGAAGTATCTCTATCTGTGCACCAACGCCCTCAAGCTCGAGGAGATGCTGCCGCACTTCACGCCGTCGCCCTACCTCGCGTTTTCGGTGCACCT
>JBJSZP010000562.1:0-3434 GCA_046090365.1 Planctomycetia bacterium | reverse complement strand
GCCCGGGGCTTCGTTCGCTCGGAGTCACAGGCGCTGCGCCATCCATGGCTTCGCTGGTGACTCACGCCGGCTCAATGGTAGGGGCAACCCCTCGCCTCCCCGTTTCCAGTTGAGGAGGCTTCGGGCTCCCCGTGTCCCGGGAGCCGGCGTGAGTCACCAGCGGAGCCATGGATGGCGCAGCGCCTGTGACTCCGAGCGAACGAAGCCCAGGGATGGGCGCAGTGAGCGTCCGGCGACGGGATACGGGGAGCCCGAAGCCGGTGCGCCACCAGCAGGGCAGCGACAGTCCGAAGCCCGTCATACAGTCGCGTTGCTCTGGCGGGGATCGCGTGGTATGTTCGTGGCATCGGATGTGATGAAGGTGCACGGGCGCGAGGGAGACCTCGGCGGCACGGCACCGCGATCGCCATCTCTCGAACGGCTGTTTTTCGAAGCGGTCGTGCCTTTAGGGCGCGACAAAGTCTCGGAAACCTTCTCACCGGGCAGGCAGTGATCCATCGCCGGATCACGGTGTATTTCCGTCAGCCTGACGGCACCGTTTAGCCCGGATTCCGCCCCCACGCCCCGGCAGCATGGCCTTTCGGCCGTGACCACTTCCCGGGCACTTTGGAAAGACACGGATTCCCATGAGTTCCACGACGACCAGTTCCCCCCGCGCCGAGCACGGCTCCGCCACGTTTGCGGATCTCGGCCTCTCCCCTGCCCTGCTCCGCGCCCTCGCCGACGAGGGCTACACCACGCCCACGCCGATCCAGGAGAAGGCCGTGCCCCACGTGCTCGCCGGCCGCGATCTCTTCGGCTGCGCCCAGACGGGCACCGGCAAGACGGCCGCGTTTGCCCTGCCGCTCATCGAACGGATGCGGAAGACGGAAAGCCGGCCGGCGCCGCGGCGGTGCCGCACGCTCGTGCTTGCGCCCACCCGCGAACTCGCCGCGCAGATCCATGCGAGCTTCCTCGCGTATGGCCGGCATGCCGGCATCCGGTCGGCCGTCGTGTATGGCGGCGTGGGCCAGCACCAGCAGGCCCGGGCGCTGATGCACGGCGTGGACGTGCTCGTGGCCACCCCCGGCCGGCTGCTCGACCTCGTCGGCCAGCGGCTCGCCGACATTCGCTCCGTCGAGTTTCTCGTGCTTGACGAGGCCGATCGCATGCTCGACATGGGCTTCATCCACGACATGCGCCGGATCATCGCCATGCTGCCCGCTGAGCGGCAGACGCTGTTCTTCTCCGCGACGCTGCCAGCGGAGGTGCGCAGCCTCGCCTCCACGATGCTCCGCGATCCGCTCGAGGTGAAGACGGCCCCGCAGGCGACGCCGGCGGAGACGGTGAGCCAGAGCGTGTTCTTCGTGCCCAAGAAGGAGAAAAAGTCGCTGCTCGTGCGGCTGCTCCGCGAGGAGGCGACCGGCCGCGTGATCGTGTTCGCCCGGACGAAGCACGGGGCCGATAAATTGCACCGTGATCTCGCCAAGGCCGGCATCGATGCCGCCGCGATCCATGGCAACAAGTCGCAGTCGCAGCGGGAACGGGCCCTCGAGGCGTTCAAGTCGCCCCGGCCGCCGGTGCTCGTGGCCACCGACATCGCGGCCCGCGGGATCGACGTCGACGAGGTGGCCCACGTGATCAACTTCGAGCTCCCGCACGAGCCGGAAACCTACGTGCATCGCATCGGCCGCACCGGCCGGGCGGGGCAGACGGGCATGGCCGTGAGCTTCTGCGACGCCGAGGAGCGGCCGCGGCTGGTCGCCATCGAGCGGCTGCTGCGGCGGCCCATCCCCGCGCGGAACGAGGCGGCGGAGGCGGGCACCGCGCCCGTGGCCCACGAGCGGCGGGAAGGCGGCGGTTCGCGCCGCGGAAACGCCGGGCGATCCGGCCGCAATCGCTCGGAGAGCCGTTCGGGGCGTCAGGCGCCGCGTGCGTCGGCGGCTCGTCAGGCGGTTGTAACGACGGCGGAGCCGGCTCCCGCGCCCGCGCGGACTCCGGCTCCCGTGCCTGCGGCCCGGGCCGGCCGTCGCAAGCATCGGCGGGCCCTTTAGCCGCCGGCTGGATACACTGCCGCCGGCGTCACGGAGGCGCCGGCGCGATCATCGCGTCACCCCTCGAACAGGAGCTCGCCATGGGCAAGGGCAACCACTCGCAGAAGAACGACAAGAAGAACAAGAAGCCGAAGCAGGACAAGACCAAGACGGTCGTGAAGAAGTAGCCGTCCGGCGGCACGACGCCCGCACGTGGGGCGACCGTCCCGGTTGCCAATGCGGCCCCGACTCTCGGCAAGCGGGGACGCTTGCCCCACGGGTCACACCGGGAGCGGGCGGGTCATCTCGACCGGCACGACCCACTGGTCGTATTGCTCGGGCGTGACGTAGCCCAGGGCCACGGCGGCCTCCTTGAGGCTCGTGCCCTCCACGTGGGCCTTCTTCGCGATCTTCGCCGCCTTCTCGTAGCCGATGTGCGTGTTGAGCGCCGTCACGAGCATCAGCGAGTCGTCGAGGTGGTGCTTGATCCGCGCGAGATTGGGCTCGATCCCCTCGGCACAGTGGATCCGCATCGAGTCGCAGCCATCGGCGATCAGGGCGGCGCTCTCGAGCACGTTGTGGATCATCACCGGCTTGTAGACGTTGAGCTGGAAGTTGCCCTGGCTGCCGGCGAACGCCACGGCGGCATCGTTGCCGAACACCTGCGCACAGACCATCGTCAGCGCCTCGCACTGCGTGGGATTCACCTTGCCCGGCATGATCGAGCTGCCCGGCTCATTCTCCGGGATCGAGATCTCGCCGATCCCGCAGCGCGGGCCCGAGGCCAGCCAGCGGATGTCGTTGGCGATCTTGAGGAGGGCCATCGCGAGGCCGCGCTCGGCCGCGCTCACCTCGACGAGCGCGTCGTGCGCCGCGAGCGCCGCGAACTTGTTGGGCGCCGACACGAACGGATGCCCCGTCTCCTTGGCGATATGGGAGGCCGCCACGTCGCCGAACCGCGGATGGGCATTGAGCCCCGTGCCCACGGCCGTGCCTCCGATGGCGAGCTCGTAAAGCCCCGGCAGCGCCCGCTCGACCGACTGGATCCGGTCGTCGAGCTGGGCCCGCCAGCTCGAGATCTCCTGGCCGAGCGTGATCGGCGTGGCATCCTGCAGATGCGTGCGGCCGATCTTCACCAGCCCGGCGTGCTCGCGCTCGAGCCGTGCGAACACGTCGCGCAGGCTCCTCACGGCCGGTAGCAGCCGATCGTGGATCACCTCCACCGCGGCGATGTGCATCGCCGTGGGGAACGTGTCGTTGCTCGACTGCCCGCGGTTGACATCGTCATTGGGGTGCACGGGCTTCTTCGAGCCCATCACGCCGCCGGCGATCTCGATCGCCCGGTTCGAGATCACCTCGTTGGCGTTCATGTTCGACTGCGTGCCGCTGCCGGTCTGGAACACGACCAGCGGAAAATGATCA
>JBJSZP010000561.1:0-12542 GCA_046090365.1 Planctomycetia bacterium | reverse complement strand
GCGGGGTGGGCGCCGCCACAGTGCAGCTGGCCGCGGCGCTGGGGCACCGGGTGATCGGCCTGTCGCGGAGCGCCGCCAAGCGCGAGCGCCTCGTGACGCTCGGCGCCGCCGCCACCTTCGATCCCGGCGGGGGGTCGTGGCGGCGCGACGTGAAGGCACTCCTCGCGCCGCTGCGCGTGGATCTGGTCGTCGACACGATCGGCGGGGCGCTGTTCGGCGAACTCGTCGACACGCTCGGCTTCGGGGGGCGGGTGAGCGTCGTGGGGATGCTCGCCGGCCCCGTGCCCGCGTTCAACACCGCCAGCCTGTTCTTCCGCCGCATCCGGCTCGGCGGCGTCGCCGTGGGGAGCGATTCGGCCGAGCAACAGCGCCGCGCGTGGGAGGAGTCGGTGGCCCTGCTCGAGGCCGCCGGCCAGCGGCCGGAGGTCGATTCGGAGTTCCCTTTCGAGGAGGTGCCGGCAGCCTTCACGCGGCTGGCCGAGGGGCCGATGGGGAAGGTCATCGTGCGCCTGCCGGCGGCGGGATGAGCCCCGTGCGGCGGCTCAGGTCGTCCCCGCCTTGGGCGCCGGCGGATCGTCCTGGTAGATCCGGTAGGTCTTCGTGACCATCGCCCCGCCGCGCTCGAGCGTCCGCTTGGAGAGGTGGTTCGACTCGAGCACCCAGGAGAACTCCACCTCCTCCATCCCCCAGTCGAGTATCGGCTGGACGAGCGCCCCCATGAGGACCAGCCCCACGCCCCAGGCCTGGTACTCCGGCACGACGTTGGTGCTGATGGCGCGCATCCGCTTGATGCCGCGCTTGTTCCAGAGCAGGCGCACGAAGCCGAAGGGGAAGAGCCGGCCGTCGCTGGCCTTGATGCGCGGGTTGTAGTCGAGGAGGCAGAACACCGTGCCGATCGGCTTCCCCCCCACCTCGGCCACGAGCGCCAGCTCCGGCACGATGAGGTGCTTGAGGCTCGCGGCCATGTGCTTCACCTCGCCGTCGGTGAGCGGCACGAAGCCCCAGGTGCCGCCGAGGCTCGAGTTGTAGATCTCGAGGAACATCCGCACTTCCTCGTCGAAGCGGCTGCGGTCGAGCGGCCGCACCTTCACGCCAAACCGCTCCTTCACCCCCTCCACCATCACGCCGAGCTTCTTGTCGATCGAGTCGAGCATCTCGAGCCGGCCCCAGAAGGCATACAGATCCTCGATCTTCCGCAGCCCCTGCGCCTCGACGAGCGCGGGATAGGAGGGCCGGTTGTGCGTCATCATGAAGAAGGGGGGCGTGTCGAAGCCCTCGATCAACAGGCCGCACTCGTAATTGAGCGACGGGTTGGCAGGCCCGCGGATGGCCGTCATGCCCTGGCCGCGGAGCCAGTCTCGGGCCGCGCCGAACAGGGCGTCCGCGGCGGAACGATCGTCGTCGCACTCGAAGAACCCGAAAAATCCGCGGGCCTCGCCGTAGCGCTCGACGTGCCCCGCATTGACGATCGCTGTGATCCGGCCGACGTCCACGCCGCCGCGGGTGGCGAGGAACGAGCGGCTCCTCGACTTCTCGTAGAACGGGTGCGGCCGAAACCCGAGCAGCTCCTCCTGCGACATCACCAGCGGCGGCATCCAGCAGGGGTCGTCGCGGTAGATCCGCCACGCCAGGTTCACGAACCGCTTCTGCTCGGCCCGGGTCTCGACGGGGCGGACGGTCAGTTCGGCCACGATGTGCTTCCTCCAGCCGGCAACCTCGACGCCACCGGCAGGGTACGCGGCGGCCCCGGAAGACGTGGACTGCCAACGACTTCCGGCCTTTGCATGCATCTTCGGCCGCTCCCTGCCAGGGCGTCAACGCCGGCATCCGCCCGCCTCCGCAAGTCGCCCCGGCCTTTGGGCCGATCTATCATTCGTCGCATCAGAGCCCTTGCCTGCCGGAACGCGTGCCGGATCATGACCTTCACCCCACCCCCAGCCCTCGATGCGAAGGTCGACTGTGTCGTCACGGGCGCGACGGGGCTCGTGGGCAACAACGTGGTGCGACTGCTGGCCCGGCGCGGGAAGAGCGTGCGGGCCGTCGTCCGCTCGGCCGGCCGCTCCCTCGAGGGGCTGCACGTCCAGACGGCCACCGCGCCGCTCGACGACGAGCACGCGCTCCAGCGGGCGATCGACGGCGCAGAGGCGGTCGTCCACTCCGCGGCGGTCGTGCACTGCGGCTGGCGGCATCGCGACGAGATGCACGCAGCCAACGTCGAGGGAGCACGCCGTGTCGCCCGCGCGGCCCGCCGGGCCGGCGCCCGGCTCGTGCACGTGTCGAGCGTCGATGCGATCGGGCTCACGCGCGACGGGTCGCCGGCAACCGAGGAGACGCCGCCGGGCGGCATGCCCGAGTGCCCGTATGTGGTCACGAAGCGCGAGGCCGAGCGGGCCGTTCTCGACGAGGTGGAGCAGGGCCTCGACGCCGTGATCGTCAATCCCGTGTACATGATCGGCCCCTGGGACTGGAAGCCGTCGAGCGGCCGCATGCTCCTCGAAGTCGGTGCCGGGAAGGGCTTGTTTGCACCGCCGGGGGCCAACGACTTCGTCGACGTGCGCGACGTGGCCGAGGGCATCCTCGCGGCGCTCGCGAAGGGCCGCACCGGACGCCGCTACATCCTCGGGGGCCATCCGCTCTCCTACCTCGACGCCTGGCGGGTGTTCGCCCGCGCCGCCGGCCGGATGCAGCCGCTCGGCGTGGCCCCGCGGGCGGCCGTGCGGATCGCGGGCTGGGTGGGCGACGTCGCGAGCCTGTTCTCGCGGCGCGAGCTGCCGGTGAACTCCGCCGCGGCCACGATGTCGATGCTGCCACACAACTTTTCGTCGGCCCGTGCGCAGGCCGAGCTCGGCTACGCGTTCCGCCCGTTCGAAGCGACCGTGGCCGACGCCTGGGGCTGGTTCGTGGACCACGGCTACGCCCGCGCCGTCGGCAGCCGCACCGAACTCGCGCGGTAAGGCCGGAGCCATGCCCCGCATCCTCGTGGTCGAGGACGAAGAGCACCTGGCGATCGGGATCAAGTTCAACCTCGAGGCCGAGGGCTTCGTGGTGACGACAGCCGGCGACGGGCAGACGGCCCTCGACCTGCTCGCCGCGGCCGATCCGCCGATCGACCTCGTCGTGCTCGACCTGATGCTCCCGGGGATGAGCGGCTACGCCGTGTGCGAGGCGATCCGGGAGCGGGGCAGCGACGTGCCGGTCGTGATGCTCACCGCCCGCACACTCGTGGAGGACCGGATCCGCGGCTTCGACGCGGGCACCGACGTGTATCTGCAGAAGCCGTTCGACCTCGACGAACTGATCTCGATCGTGCGCAACCTCCTCGCCCGGCGCGGCCGCGCGGTGCGGCCCACGGCGCCGGAGCCCACGGCGACCCGGGCGAACGTATGCCGCTTCGGCCAGGCGGAGGTGAACTTCGACACCTGGGAGGCCGCCTTCAAGGGCCAGCCCGTCAAACTCACGAACCTGGAGATGAAGCTCCTCCGCTACCTCGTGGAGCACGAGGGCCTCGTCGTCTCGCGCGAGGAACTGCTGACCCGAGTGTGGGGCCTGACCCGCGCCCCCGCCACGCGCACGATCGACACGTTCATGCTCAACCTGCGGAAGTCGTTCGAGGAGGATCCCTCGAAGCCGGTGCACTTCCTCTCCGTCCGCGGCACCGGCTACCGCTTCGTCAGGTGACGCTGCCGAGCAGGGCGGCGGCGGCCCGCCCCGGATCGGCCGCCTTGAGCAGCGACTCGCCCACGAGCATCGCGCCGATGCCCGCCGCCTCGAGCCGCTCGACGTCGGCCCGCGTCTTGATGCCGCTCTCCGCCACGAGCACCACGTCGGCCGGCACGCGGGCCCGCAGCCGGAGCACGTGGTCGAGGTCGGTCGTCATCGTCTTGAGATTTCGGTTGTTGACGCCCACGAGCGTCGCCCCGAGGTCGAGCACCCGCCCAAGATTCTCCTCGTCGTGCAGTTCCACGAGCGGTGTCATGCCGAAGTCGAGGATCTCGCGATACAGGCTCCGCAGATGGCAGTCGTCGAGGCACTCGGCGATCAGGAGCACGGCGTCGGCCCCATGGGCCCGCGCCTCGAGCACCTGGTAGCGGTCGACGATGAACTCCTTGCGGAGCACCGGCAGCGCGACGGCCATCCGCGCGGCCTCGAGATCGATGAGGCTCCCGCCGAAGTCCCAGGCATCGGTGAGCACCGAGAGCGCGGCGGCCCCGGCGGCGGCATAGCCGCGCACCACGTCCTCGATCGACGCCCCCGCCCGGATCTCCCCGGCCGACGGGCTCTTCCGCTTGAACTCGGCGATCAGCCGGATCGATCCAGGCCGCGACACGGCCGCGAAGAAGTCGCGCGGCATCGGCGCGGTCGCGAGCCGCCCCTCGAGCGCCGCGGTCGGCACCCGCTCGCGCTGCAGCGCCACCTCCTTCCGCTTCCGGTCGACGATCTTCTCGAGGATCGATTGCATGGGAGCCACGATACCAAGCCCGGGCAGGGAATCGACAGCCCCGCCTGCGCCGACTCGGCTGGGCCGGCTTCGGGCTCCCCGAAGCCTCCTCAACTGGAAAGGGGGAGGCGAGGGGTTGCCCCTACCATCGAGCCGGCGTATGCAGGCAAGCGCAGCCATGGATGGCGCAGCGCAGCCGGAGTCGAGTGAGCGGAGGGCTGGAGGCCCGCAGCGAACGTCCGGCGAGGTGGTACGGGGCAACCCCGAGCCGGCGCGCATCCAATGACTCAGTGACAGGCTGAAGCCTGTCCCACGGTGACACTTCGCGTAAAGCTAACTAGTGCCGGAAGTGCCGCCGCGCCGTGAACACCATTGGGATGTTCGCCGCCTCGGCCGCCGCGATCACGTCGGCGTCGCGCTTCGAGCCGCCGGGCTGGATGATCGCCGCGATGCCCGCCTGCTTGATGAGCTCGATCGAGTCGGGGAACGGGAAAAAGGCGTCGGAGGCGAGCACACCGCCGCGGGCCCGCGGGCCCGCCTTCTCGAGGGCGATCCGCACGGCGTCGACGCGGCTCGTCTGGCCGATGCCGGCGCCCACGAGACTCGTGCCCTGGCAGACGGCGATGGCGTTGCTCGTGAGCCGGCGGACGACCGTGAACGCGAAGCCGAGGGCCTGCGTGAGGGCGGCGGGCGGGGCGGTCTTCGTGACCACCGTCCAGGCCGTTGGATCGTCGCAGCACACGTCGGGCCGCTGGGCGAGGATCGCGCCGGCGACGCTGCGGAGTTCCATGCCGCCGGTGGCGTCCCAGGGATCGCCGGGCGGAACCTCGACGAGCCGCACGCTCGCCTTCCACGTGGGCCGCGTGGTGAGCAGTTCCACCGCTTCCTTCTCGAAGGCCGGCGCCGCGATCACCTCCACGAACAGGCCCGGCGCGAGGAGCAGCTCGGCGCAGGCGCGGTCGAACGTGCGGTTGAGCGCCACGATCGACCCGAAGGCGCTGGTCGGGTCGGCGGCCAGCGCCGTGGCGAGGGCCTCGGCGGCGGTGGCCGCGCTCGCGGCGCCGCAGGGGTTCGTGTGCTTGACGACCACGGCCGCCGGCTCGGCCACGAGGCCTGCGAGCCGCGTGGCGCCGTCGAGGTCGAGCAGGTTGTTGTAGGAGAGCTCCTTGCCGCAGAGCTGCACGAGGCCCGCGAGCCCGGTGTGCGTGCCGAGCGGGGCATACATCGCGGCCGACTGGTGCGGATTCTCGCCGTAGCGCAGGGGCAGGCGGCGCTCGAGGTCGAGCGTGAAGCGAGAGGCCAGCGGCGGCTCGTCGGCTCGCTGGGCGGCGGGGGGCGGCAGGGCGGCCGGCTCCGCCACGAGCCCCGCGTGCCGGGCCATCCAACGGGCGATCGCCGTGTCGTAGCAGGCGGTGTGCTCGAAGGCCTTCGCCGCGAACAGGCGCCGCTCGGCGAGCGTGGTGCCGCCGCGGGCGAGCGCCGCGAGCAGGTCGTCATATTGATCCGGGCTCGTCACCACCGCCGTGAAGGCATGGTTCTTGGCGGCCGCCCGCACGAGGCTCGGCCCGCCGATGTCGATCAGTTCGATAGCCTCCGCCGGCTGGCAGCCGGGCTTCGCGGTCGCGGCCTCGAAGGCGTAGAGGTTCACGATCACGGCGTCGAACCGCTCGATGCCGTGGTCGGCGAGCACGGCGAGGTCGTCGGGCCGGTCGCTGCGGGCGAGGATCCCGGCGAACACGTGCGGGTGGAGCGTCTTCACGCGGCCGTCGAGCACCTCGGGAAAGCCCGTGATGGCCGACACGTCCTCGACCGCCACGCCGTGGCCGGCGAGCGCCGTGCTCGTGCCGCCGGTGCTCACGACCCGCACGCCTGCGGCCTTGAGGCCGTGCGCGAGCCGGTCGAGACCGGTCTTGTCGAACACGCTGACGAGCACCCGCCGGATCGGCACGACGTCGATGGCGGGAAGGGTGGGCCGGGGGGCGGAGTGGGTGGTGTGCATGCCGCGAATTAGAGCAGCGAAACGCAGTCGAAAAAGGGGCGCACGGATCCTCGCCCTACCCCGCGGGGAGGTCGACTTCGAACACCGTGCCCGGCGGGGGGAGGCGGCCGCGGACCTCCACCCGGCCCCGCATCTGCTTGACGAGCGACTTCACGAGGAACAGGCCCAGCCCCGTGCCGGGAGTCGACCGCTCGAGCTCGCTCCCCAGCCGCACGAACCGGCGAAACACCTGCGGCCGTTTCGAGATCGGGATCCCCGGGCCGTTGTCGGCCACGCACACGAGCACGCGGCCGGGGTTCGCCACGGAAGCGGTCACGAGCACCTGCGGCTCGGGCAGCGAATACTTCACGGCGTTGTCGACGAGATTGCGAAACACGATCTCGAGGTCGGCCTCGCGGCCCCGCACGGCGAGCGCCGCGCCCGCCGGCTCGACGTCGAGGCGGATGCTTGCGGGCGGCACGCCGTGCCGCTGCAGCGCCGTGTCGCGGGCCCTTTCGAGCACGGGCAGGAGCGGCGTGGCGGGCGCCTCGCGGGCCGGCCGCCGCTGGAGCGTCTTCGCGGCGTCGAGGAGGTGGTCGATGAGCGTGTCGAGCCGCTCCACGTCCTGGAGCATGAAGCGGTGGAAGTCGGCCTGCTGCTCCAGCGGCACGGTGCGGCGGGTGAGCGTCTGCAGGTAGAGCTTCAGAGAAGCGAGCGGGCTCTTGAGCTCGTGCGTCACGCTGTCGATGAAGTTGCTCTGCCGCTGCGAGAGGGCGATCGCCTTCACGGTGAGCGCGAGATACACGATCACGCCCACGAGCACGAGCACGAGCAGGGCCACGCCCACGCCGAGGATCGCCCAGTAGAACGCGGCGTTCTTCGAGCCGAGGGCGGCGGCGATGCTCACGAGCACCCAGCCCACGCCGAGCGCGAGGATCGACCCGATCAGCACCACGCCGAGGAGGATCGGCCAGCCGAGCGAGCGACGCGGTTCCACTGACAGGCTCCGTGGGCGGATGGGGGATGCGAGCGTATGCTACCTCCCGATGTCCGCCGCCGCCCTCCGTGCTCCCGTCTCGCTCGCGCTCGGCCGCACGATGCTCCGGTTCACCTGGCAGCACGACCGCTGGGCGCACGAGGTCCTGTTTCCCGACGGCACGGTGTGGCGGTCGCTCGAAGGGCCGTCCGCCGCGGCGGGCGATCCGCGCTGGCCGGCCTCGCCGGTGCTCGTGGAGCTCTCCCGGCTCGAGGGGCCGCACGGCCCGGCGCTCCTCGGCGTCGGCCTCGCCGGCCGGTCGCACTTTTCCGCAAGCATCGGCCCCGGCCTGCCCGGGGCCGAGCAGGTGCGGTTCGAATGCGCCTGCCGCGTCACGGAGCCGCCGGGCTGGCTCGGATCCACCTACGCGGGCCCCGCAGGCGTCGTGCAGATCGTGCCCGCCGTCGGCGCTGTCCGGCCGCCCGCCACGGTCCAGTGGGGCTATGCGGTGGGGCCGGAGGGGCTCCTGCCGCTCGGCGGTTCGAGGCTCGACACGCCGCCGCCCCCGGGCGACTGACCGCATCTTGCGATCGCCCGGCGGATCGATCAGATTCACGGGGGTTCGACCCGTCCCCCCGGAACACCCGCATGTTCGACGTGATCGAGCGGCTCAAGGCCGACTGGACCGACAAGTACGTCGTGATCAATTCGTCCGCGCCGGAACTCGCGCGGTTCGCCACGGCCACCGGCCAGGTGAAGACGGTCAACATGAACGGCCGCTGCCTGGTCGAGTTCGACCAATACAACAACATCGGCTGGTACGACATCGATCCGGCGGCGCTCAAGGTCGTGCCGAAGCCGGCCCCGAAGCCGCCGGAAGAGAAGCCCGCGAAGGCCGCCCCCGCGGCGAAGGCTGCGCCGGCCGCGAAGGCGGCCCCGGCCAAGCCCGCGCCGGCCGCCGGCGCGAAGAAGCCCTCCACCGCCGACATTCTCGCCGCCGCCCGCGCGAAGGGGGGCGCGGCTCCTGCGGCCGCCAAGCCGGCCGGGGCCCGACCGTCGACGGCCGAAATCCTCGCGGCGGCCCGCGGCAAGCAGGCGCCGGCTGCGGCGGCGCCCGCCGCCCCTGCGGCACCGGCCGAGCCCGAGCCGGCCCCGGAGCCCGAAGCAGCAGCGGAGGAGACGGCGCCCGCCGTCGCTCCCAAGGCCAAGCCGGCCGCCGGCGGCCCGCTGCCCACGACGACGGCTGAAAAAATCGCTTGGTGCCGCGCCCACGACGCCAAGGGCTGAGGGCTCGCTCGGATCATTCCGGATCGTTCAGGAGGAACGTGACATGGTGCTCTCGAAGTCGCGCGTCGCCGGCATCATCGTCTGCCTGGGCCTCGCCGCCGGCTGCGGCCGGCTGGCGAACCATCCGCTCGTCGGCACCGCCAAGGAGGAGGTCTCGACGAACGACCGCGTGGCCGCCGTGCTCGGCACGCCGATCGAGTTCAGCCCGTCGATCAACGGCCGGGCCAACGAGACCGACGGCATCGCGGCGATCCAGTTCGAGGCACGGGGTCCGAAGGGCGCCGGCGTGGTCGTGGTGGAAGGCAAGAAACTCGGTGAGGAGTGGGGCGTGACGCTCCTCGAACTGCGGCCGGCCGGCGGCGGCGCCCACGTGCATCTGACGGCCGACCTCGAGGCCCGCACCGGCACCGACACGCCGAAGTTCGATCCCAGCCAGGCGGCGACGACGCCCGCCACACCCGCGGCCCCCCCACCGGGCGAGATCGAGATCACGCTGCCCCCCGGCGCACCAGGGCAATAGCCGCGCGAAGCGGCACCGGTCGTGCGGGCGATCCGGGGTCTGAAATCCCGATTTTCGACGCGGGCCACCGATTGTTTGACTCGCGCAAGCGCGCGTCCATAATGACCACGTTCCTTTCGACGTGCCCCCGCAGCGGCTGACCGTGGCCGTCCCACCAGCGGGATGCACGGCGGCTCGGCCGGCCCTCGGCCTCACGCCCGCCGGACACGCACGTTGAATCGACGACCGGATTCCCAATCCCGAAGGCATCGGACTGGCCGATCGCCTCGCCGGGTGAATCATTCACCTCTGCACGACAGGAGTTGTTTCGTTCCGATGGCCCGCATCCGCAACGTTTTCGAGATCATTGAACTGTACGGTCACGACGAGAATTTCGAGCCGCACACCACGCCCGAGTTCGTCCCCACCACCGCGCCCGCCGGCTCGAAGCAGAAGCTCGACATCCTCGCCGAGCGCATCCAGCGGGGCATGCCGCTGTGGCATCCGGAAGACTCGACCGACTCGTCCGCCGACCTCGTGGGCGCGAACGAGGCCTGAGCCCTCGACCGCAGCCCTCTGAATCAGCGACGCCTTCACCGCCCTCCGCGGCCCCTGCCGCGGAGGGCGGTTTCAATATCGCGGCGGGCGCTCGCGGCCTTCAGCTTCTCGCGCTTGTCGTGGAGCTTGCGGCCGCGGCCGATCCCCATCAGCACCTTCACGCGGCCGTTCTTGAAATACATCTTGAGCGGCACGAGCGTGAGCCCCTTCTCGTAGGCCAGCCCCGCGAACTTCCGGATCTCGCGGCGATGGAGCAGCAGCTTGCGGGGCCGCTTCGGCTGGTGGTTGAGCCGGTTGGCCTTCTCGTATTCAGGGATGTCGGAGCCGATCAGCCACACCTCGGCGGCGTCGACCCGGCCGTAGGCCTCGTCGAGCGACATCTTCCCGGCCCGCAGGCTTTTCACCTCGCTGCCGACGAGCGCGATCCCGCATTCGAGCGTGTCGACGATCTCGTACTCGTGCCGCGCCTTGCGGTTTTCCGCGATCACCTTCTCGGCCGCCGCGGCGTCGGCCTTGGCCTTGCCGGCCGGCTTCGAGGCCGCTGGTTTCGTGGGTTTGGGAGCGGCCATGGAAGGGGCCCGGTTTGTGGGCAGTGATGCAACGACAAGGTACACTCTAACGGTCCCGTCGCGCCATTTCCCGCCCACCTGCGCCCGCCCTGTGGAACCCCCGCCCATGATGCCGCTCCGCCTCGCGCTCCTCGTTTCCTGCCTCGTGCTCCCTGCGGTGGCCCGCGCGGCCGAGACGGCCACGGCGCCGGCCACCCAGCCGGGCTTCGTGGCGGGCGAGGAGCGACCCGCGGGCGATGGGCCGGCGGTGAAGGTGCCGGGCGGCTGGATGGTGCCCTACGAGGAGACGATTCCCGGCACGGAAGTCACGTTTCGGATGGTGCCGGTGCCGGGAGGGACGCTGCGGATGGGCAGCCCCGAAGGAGAGGAGGCCCGCTCGTCCGACGAGGGGCCTCAGTTCGACGTGGCGATCGAGCCCTTCTGGATGGGAAGTTGCGAGGTGTCGTGGGGCGAATACAAGGCCTACATGTCGGCCTGCGATCTCTTCAAAGCGCTCGAGACGGCCGCCGTGCGGAAGGTCACGCCCGAAAACGAGGCCGACGCCGTGACGGCGCCGTCGAACCTCTACGACCCGACCACCACGTTCACCAACGGCGAAGACCCGCTCCTGCCGGCCGTCACGATGACGCAGTTCGCCGCCCGCCAATACACGAAGTGGCTGAGCGGCCTCACGGCGCGGTTCTACCGGCTGCCGACCGAGGCCGAATGGGAATACGCCTGCCGCGCCGGCACGACGACACCGTGGAACACGGGGGCCGATCCCGCCACGCTCGAAGCAGCCGCGTGGCTCGCCGACACCTCCGACGAGACGACGCACCCCGTGGGGGAGAAGGAGCCCAACGCCTGGGGCCTCCACGACATGCATGGCAACGTGGCCGAGTGGGTGCTCGATGAACTCCTGCCTGGCGGCTACGCCCGCCAGGCGGCGCTTCCCCAGCCTGTGCCGGCGGCCACGGCGGCCGTGTGGCCCGAACGGCTCTCGCCGCGGGTGGTGCGCGGCGGCGCCTACTACGACGAGCCCGCGCAGTGCCGCAGCGCCGCCCGGCGCGGCTCGGAAGACCTGCCGTGGAAGGACGTCGATCCGAACCTGCCGAAGAGCCCGTGGTGGTACACCGAAGAGCCGGCGCTCGGCGTGGGGATGCGGGTGGTGAGGCCGCTCGTGCCGCCCGACCTCGCGACCCGCCGCCGCTGGGGCGACGCCGACATCGAGAGCATCCGGGCCGACGCGGCCGACCGCCTGCAGCAGGGCCGGGGGGCCCGCGGCCTCGTCGATCCCGAGCTGCCCGCGGCGGCGGCGGCCGCCGGCATCACGAACTGAGGGAGCAGCCCGTGAGCACGCGCATCCTCTCGACGGCGCTTCTAGCCCTTGTCGTGGCGCCCGCCGTTGCGGCCGACTGGCCCGACTGGCGCGGGCCAAACCAAAACCGCCACTACGCCGGGCCGCCGCTCGTCACGTCGTTCGACCCCGAGAAGGGCACGCACGTGCTCTGGAAGAGCGACGAGGCGGGGGGCATCTCCACGCCCGTGATCATGGGCGGCCGACTGTTCACGCTCGTGCGGCACAAGCCCGGCACGCAGCAGGAGGCGGAGAAGGTGCTCTGCCTGGATGCGGCCACGGGCGAAAAACTCTGGGAGAACGTGTTCAACGTCTATCTCTCCGACGTGCCGGCGGAGCGGGTCGGCTGGTCGGCCGTCGTCGCCGATCCGGCGAGCGGCACCGTCTTCGCCCACGGCGTGTGCGGCGTGTTCACGGCGATCGACGCGGCCACGGGGAAGACGAAGTGGCAACGCTCGCTCCACGAGGAGTTCGGCTTCCTCTCGACCTACGGCGGCCGCACCAACATCCCGGTGGTGTTCGAGGATCTCGTGATCGCCAGCGCCGTCGTCACCGGCTGGGGCGACACGGCCCGCCCGGCCCACCGCTTCCTCGGGATCGACAAGGCGACCGGCGCGGTCCGCTGGATGAACGGCACGAAGGAGCTCCCCGAGGACACGACCTACAGCACGCCGTCGCTCGCCGACTTCGGCGGCACCGCGGCGCTCGTGTGTGGGTCGAGCGACGGGAGCGTGTGGAACTTCCAGCCCCGCACGGGGAAGGCCGTGTGGAACTTCAAGCTCTCGCGGCGGGGCATCAACACGCCGCCGCTCGTCGACGGCGACACCGTCGTGATCTCGCAGTCGGAGGAGAACCTCGACAACACGTCGATGGGCTCGGCGACCATCTTCAAGGCGGCCGG
>JBJSZP010000560.1:0-16247 GCA_046090365.1 Planctomycetia bacterium | reverse complement strand
CCGAGGGCCCAGCCGGCGGCGAGGCCGAGCCAGCCGCGCAGGCGGATCCGGCGCTTGCCGGCGGCGAGCCGGTCGAGCACCTCCTCTTTCACGGGCGGTAGGGCGACCGCCGTGGCCGGCACCTCGGCCGGCCGCGAGAGGTCGCTCGCGTCGGGCACCGTGCCGGGCCCAGCGCGGCGGGCCGTGACCTCCGCCTGGAGCCGATCGCGGAGCGCCTTCGCCTCGGCGAGGTCCCGCCGGATCGCGAGCACGTCGCTCCCGTCGGCGCTCACCACCCGCCACTTGCCGGCCATCTGGTCGAGCGCGAGTTCGGCGCGGAAGTAGCCGCGCAGCCGCTCGAGCGCCCCGGCCACGGTGAACGGCTGCCCCGTCAGCATCCCACGCTTCACGACGGCCAGCCACAGCCGGTCGGCGTCGACCGCCGCCAGGGCGCAGAGCAGCCCCGTGAGCAGGCCGATCGCCATCGCGCTCCAGAAGGTGCCCGCCGTGAACGACCGCTCGAGCCTGCGGCCGCGAAACCGCACGGTGCCGCTCGTCGGGGCGTAAATGCCGCTGATCGTGTTGAAGGCCGTGGTCTTGCCCGCGCCGTTGGGGCCGATCAGCGAGACGATGCTCCCCTCGGGCACGTCGAGGCTCACGTCGGACACCGCCACGAGTCCGCCGAACCGCACCGTGAGCCGGTCGACGTCGAGGAGCGGCGTGCCCGCCATCAGGGGTGGCTGCGCCACGCTGCCCGCACGCCCGAAGACCGGCACTTTTGGGAGGAGGCGCTTCTTCATGGGTGGGCCTCGTGCAGTTCAGCCGCGAGCCGCCGCGACGGCACCAGCCCCTCGGGGCGAAACCGCATCACGAGCACGAGCGCGAGGCCGAAGATCGCCAGCCGCCAGCCGCTGAACGAGAGCAGGCTCGAGCCCGACGGGTTGATATTGAGCTGCTGGATATAGGAGTCGGCCCACGGCGCGAGCACCGTGTCGAACCCGACCAGGATCGCCACCCCGAGGAGCGTGCCCGGGATGCTGCCGAGGCCGCCCAGGATCACGGCGCAGAGCACCATGATCGAGCGGTTGAAGTCGTAGGCGTTGGGATCGGCCGTGGTGGAGAGGCTGCCCGCGTAGAGGCAGCCGGCGAGTCCGGCAACGGCCGACGACATGGCGAACGCGGAGAGCTTCACCCGCGTGGCCGAGATGCCCATCGCCGAGGCGGCGAGCTCGTCTTCGCGCACCGCCACCCAGGCCCGCCCGAGCCGCGAGTGCTCGAGACGTCGCATCGCCACGACGACGCCGGCGAGCGCGGCCAGCGACAGGTAATAAAACCAGCGGGGATCGATCGCGAAGGCGAGGCCGAGGTCGAGATCGCCGAGCTTCACGCCCGCGCCGGGAGGCGGCACGGGGTTGAGACCCTTCATGCCGCCGGTGATCTGCTCGAGGTTTCGCAGCGTCACCTTCACCACCTCGCCGAACCCGAGCGTGACGATCGCGAGGTAGTCGCCGCGCAGCCGGAGCGTGGGGGCGCCGAGCGCCAGACCGATGCCGGCCGTGGCGAGCACGCTCACGATCGCGGCGGTGAGCCAGCCCACCTGGAAGGGATACATCGGCACGGTAAGGATCGCCATCAGGTAGGCCCCGATCCCGAAGAAGGCGGCGATCCCCAGGTGCACGAGGCCCGTGTAGCCCACCATCACGTTGAGCCCGAGCGCGAGGATGCAGTAGATGAAGAGCGTGGTGACCTGGCCGCCGAGCGCCCCGCCGAGCGCCGGCACGACGAGCGGGGCCGCGGCGAGCACGCCGAGCGTCACGAGGTCCCAGCGCTCCCGGAGGAATCCCCGCATCACACCTTCTCCTTCGTCCGCCGGCCGAGCAGGCCCTCGGGGCGAAACACGAGAATCACGATCAGGATCGCGAACACGATCGCGCCGGTCCAGCGTTCGCCCACGTAGGCGCTCGACAGCGCCCGCACGAGGCCGATCACGATCCCGCCCACGACCGCGCCAGGGATGCTCCCGATCCCGCCGAGTACGGCGGCCGTGAACGCGTAGAGCCCGTTCTGGAAGCCCATCTGGAAGCCGATCGTATTGATGTAGAGCCCGTAGACCACACTCGCTGCGCCGCCGAGGAAGCCGCCGATGAAGAACGTGGCGGCAATCACACGGTCGACGTCGATCCCCACGAGGGCCGCGGCGGTCGTGTCCTGCGACACGGCCCGCATCGCCTTGCCGAGCTTCGTGGTCCGCACGAGGAGCGAGAGAGCGAGCATCAGTGGCCCGACGATGAGCACGACGAGCAGATCCTTCCAGGTGAACTGCAGCCCCTCGCCCGGGAGGAGGTTGGCCGCCGGCAGGAGTTCGGGGAACGACCGGTCGGCCGGCCCGAGCCAGAACAGGCCCACGTTCATGAAGATGAACGACACGCCGATCGCCGACACGAGCGGCGCGAGTTTGGGCGCGGTGCGGAGCGGCTTGTAGACGAGGCGATCGACCGCCACGTTGAGCCCGCCGCAGAACAGGCCGCACAGGCCGACGAGCAGCGCGATCCAGAGCCACGTCGCCGCCGGGCCCGCCGCACCGGCCGCGCCGAGGCCGAGCGCCCCCACGAGCGAGAGCGCGAGGCACGCGCCCAGCATGATCAGGTCGCCGTGGGCGAAGTTGATCAGGCCGATGATCCCGTAGACCATCGTGTAGCCGAGGGCCACGAGCGCGATGAGGGCGCCATTGGTGAGCCCGATAAGGCACTGCTGGAGGAAAAACTGCACCGACACGGGATCACCACAGCGTTTGCACGGGATAACGGCGGACGACGGGGTCGTCGGTGACGATCACCATGCCATGGCAGTTGGCCTGGGCCACGAGCACGCGATCGAAGGGGTCGCGATGGATTTGGGGAAGCCGATACAACTGGCACACCTCAGGCTCGCCGATCGGCAACAGATCGACCCCTGACCGTTCCCGCATCCGCGGTACGTAGCGATCCGGCTCCTCGGGGAGCGGGAGTTTGCCGAGTCCGTATTTGAGGGCAATCTCCCAGGCGGAGGCGGCGCTCAGCCACACCTCATTGTCTGCGGCCGCGATCGCATCCCGGGCCGCCACCGACAACGCCGGATCGTCCGTGATCATCCAGAGGAAGGAGTGCGTGTCGAGCAGCAGTTTCATCCACGGGCCTCGAAGCCGGCGACCACGTCGTCGGGCAGCGGCTCAAAAAATGCCTCGCGGACACGAAACTCTCCCTTCGCCAAGCCGAACTTTCGCGGTCGGGGTCGAGCCTGCGGCAGCAGACGAACCTCTGCGACCGGGCGATTGCGATTGCAGATGATCAGCCGATCTTCCGGCCTGAGCTCCGCGAGATGGCGGGACAGGTGTGTCTTGGCGTCATGCATGTTGAGCCGCGTGGAACGCATGCCTTGACAATAAACTAGAAACTAAACTAAGTCAAGGTGCGGCCGCGGGCGCAGACGCTTCGCCCACGGCATTCGCGTCGAGGATTTCCTCGAACTCGAATTTGCCCCCCTTCACGACGCTCACGGTGAGTGTTTTCATCGTCGTGTCGCCGTTCTCGTCGAAGCCCCAGTCGCCGAGGGCTCCGTCGAAGTCCTTGAGTGCAAGCGCGGCGTCGGTGATCGCCCGGCGGTCCTTCACGCCCGCGCTGCGGATCGCCTGCAGAGCCACGCAGGCCGCCTCGTAGCCATACACGGCGTAGGCCTCGGGCAGTTCGCCGTGCTTTTTCCGGTAGCGCTCCACGAACTCGGCCCCCTTCCCCGTGAGCTTCTCCGGAGGCAGCCCGCCGAATGTCACGAAGCACCGGCCCTCGAGGTTCGCCGCGCCGGCCGAGTCGATGAACACCTGCTCGCGGCAGCCGTCGGGCACCATCAACAGCGCCGTGATTCCCGCGCTCGCCATGTCCTTCGCGAGCTGACCGCCCTTGCTCTGCGTCGTGCCGCCGAAATACACGAGGTCGGGCCCGGCCGCCTTGATGCTCGCCATCAGCGACTTGAACTCCTGTGCCTTGGCGTCGATCGAGTCGTGGCCGAGCACCTCGATGCCGATCTCGCGGCAGCGCTCGTCGAAGAGATCCGCGATCCCTTTGCCATACACCTCGCTGTCGTCGAGGATGTACACCTTCTTCACGCCGCGTTTCTTGGCCCAGTCGGCCGAGAGCGGGCCCTGGAGGTCGTCGGCGGGCACGACGCGGGTGTAGTTGAGCCGGCCGGTGGGGCGGTAGACCTCGGGCTCACCCGGGGCGCCGAGGCCGGGCTTCGTGAGGCCCACGGCCGTGTTTGCCGGCGACACCATGAGCAGGTCGCCGAGGTTCAGGATCGGCATCGACACCTTCGCAGCGCCGGAGTTGAACGTGCCGATGTAGGCGACGACGTCGGGGTCCTGGAGCGCGCGGCGGGCGTTGGCCGCCTCGGCCTCGCTCGTCCACTGGCCGGCGGCGGCGGTGGAGTCGTCGAGGTCGAGGTATTCGACGCGGAAGGGCCCTGCCCTGCCCCCCGCCTCCTCGATCGCCATCCGGATCCCGCCCACGATCGTGTCGGACTGCTGCTTCGCGGAGCCGGTCCGTGGCAGGCTCGACACGATCTTTACGACCGTCGGGTCCGCCGGCCGGCAGCCGCCGAACAGCGGCGCTACGAAGAGGACGCAGCCGATGACAAGCCTGGCCTTCATGACGTGCGAATGTAGAACCGCGAAGAAAAGCCCGTCAAACCGGCCTATCACTTCACCAGCCGCCAGGCGCGGTGGATGCGGTCGTTGCGGAAGTCCTCGGGGATCGTCTGCCGCGTGATCTCGCGGATCGTGTAGAGCTGCGCGAGCCGCTCCTCGGCGAGATGAAACCGGCGGAAGTTCGTCGAGAAATACACGACGCCGCCGGGGGCGAGGTTTTTCGCCACGAGGTCGAGCAACTCGGCGTGGTCGCGCTCCACATCCCACGGCGTCTCGCTCTTCGCCGACCGCGAGAACGTGGGCGGGTCGCAGACGACAAGATCGAACGGCGGCTCGCCGCGCTTCGCCCGGTGCTCGAGAAACGCCCGAGCCTCGTCGCGCACCGTGCGATGCCGGCCCGCGTCCTTGAAGCCGTTCTTGGAGAGGTTCGTCCGCGTCCAGTCGAGGTAGGTGTTGGAGAGGTCGACGCTCGTCGTCTCGGCCGCGCCACCGGCCACCGCGTACACCGAGAAACTGCCGGTGTAGCAGAAGAGGTTGAGAAACCGCTTGCCTTGCGCCTCGGCGCGGACCATGGCCCGCGTCTGGCGGTGGTCGAGGAAAAGGCCCGTGTCGAGGTAGTCGGAAAGGTTCACCTCAAACTCGAGGCCGCCTTCCCGCACGGTGACGAGGGCCTGCCGCTCGCCCACTTTTTCATACTGCCCGCCGGCCCGCTGCCGCTTCCGCACCTTGAGGAACGTCTGGCTCGGCGGCACGCCGAGTTCGAGGGCCGCCGCCTCGATCATCCTGTCGAGCCACACGTCGTGCTCGATCTCGGTGCGGTCGTGCGGCCGTTCGTATTCGGCGGCGTGCAGCCAGCCGGCATACCAATCGATCACGAGCGGGATTTCGGGGATGTCGCGGTCGTAGATGCGAAACGCCTCGATCCCCTGTCGCCGGGCCCACTTCGAGAAGTGCTTGAATCGCTTCGCAAGCCGGCGGCGTAAGTCGCCGATCTGATCGGCGACGGGCCGCGAGCCCGCGCGGACGCGACGCGGAGCCCCCTCGCTTCCGCTCGGGGCTTCGTGGGGGACCGGTGTCCCGTCGCTCCCGCTCCGGGCTTCGTGGGGCAAAAAAGCCCCGGGCGGAAGCCCGGGGACTCCGGCCGGCAGCGGAGACCGCTCCCGGATCTCGACCTCGAGCAGCCGGCAGGCGATCGGACCGTTCATGAGCGGCACGCGATGCGCGGGCCGCAGCCCGAGATGGCCGGCCGCGGGCGTGTCGGGGGCGAGAATCGCCGCCCGCCAGCCGCCGCACCGCTGCACGAGCCAGTCGCCGAGCCGGCGGAAGAGCGCGCCCGCCCGCGGAAGCGCGAGCCGCTCGCCGTACGGTGGATTGGTGACGACGAGGCCGGGCGGGCCCTCGGGCCGCACCTCCTCGAAGTGATGCTGCTCGATCGCCACGCTCTTCGCCACGCCCGCGGCCTGTGCGCAGGCCCGCGCGGCCGCCACCGCCTGCGGGTCGAGGTCGCTTGCCCGAAACGATCCCGCCGCCTCCACGACGCGGGCTTCGAGGTCCGCGACGAGCCGCTGCGCGAGCGGCTTGTCGCAGTCGCGAAACCGAAAAAAGCCGTGGGCCTTGCGCCGAGCCCGCCACAGCCCGGGCGCCATGCCCGCGGCGATCGTCGCCGCCTCGATCACAAACGTGCCCGAGCCGCAGAGCGGATCGAGAATCGGCTCGCCGCTGGTCGGCGCGCCGCCTTCCCCCGGCCGCCACCAGCCCGCAATCCCGAGGATGCCCGCCGCGAGCACCTCCGAGAGCGGGGCCTCCACCTCACCCATCCGCCAGCCCCGCTGGTGGAGCGATCGGCCCGCAGCATCGCGGAAGATCGTGGCTACGTCACCCACGAGGTGGAGCGCGAGCCGGAGTGTCGCGCCGCGCAACTGCACGCTCGGCCGCTTCCCGCTCGGTGTGCGCAGCTGGTCCACGACCGCGTCCTTCACGATCTGCGCCGCATAGAGCGAGTGCGTCGTGAACGTGTCGTGGATCGCCGCATCGACGCGGAGCGTGTCGGACGTCTTCAGTTGCTCGGTCCAGTCGATCTCGCCCAAGGCCCGATACAGCGACTCGGGCGACTCGACGCGAAACCGTCCGAGCGGTTCGAGCACGCGGATCGCCATCCGCGATTCGAGCACGGCGCGATACAGCGTTTCTTTCTCCGCTCCCGGCGGAGCGGAAAACTCGATCGTCCGCCGGCCGATCCGCAGGTCGACGGCCCCGACGGCCTCGAGCTCGCGCGCAAGCAGCCACTCGAGCCCTTCGAGCGTGCGGGCCGTGAGCCGCGGCGGGTCGTCGAGCCGCGGCGCGGGGAGCGGCCGCGGAGGCGGCGGAATGTCGGGGAAGGGCACGATTGACCTGCGGTTCGCCGTTGAACGCGGCACGCGTGATGATACCATATCCATATGAAACGCAGTATCAACCTGCCGCGGGCCCGTCGCCGCAGCGCGGCCGCGCGGGGCAAGGCCGCCTCGGGGAAGTTTGTCCTCCGACTCGACCCGCAGCTCCATGCCGAACTGCGTCGCGAGGCCACCCGCCACGGCCTGTCGCTCAACGAACACTGCGCGCAGGTGATGACGGTGCACCGGGCCGCCGGCGACGCCGCCGCCGCGACCGTCATCCGCGAAGTACGGCGGCTGGCAGGCGAATCGCTCGTCGGCGTCGTGGCCTACGGCTCGTGGGCCCGCGGCGAAGTCGCCGACTCATCCGACGTGGATCTCCTCGTGGTCCTGGAGCCCGTGCTCCCGATCACCCGAGAACTGTATCGCGCGTGGGACGAGCAGCCGCTCACGTGGGGCGGCCGCAGCGTCGACCTCCACCTCGTGCACCTTCCGGAGGCGGAAGCCGAGATCTCGGGAACGTGGGCCGAGGCGGCCACCGATGGGATCGTGCTCTTCGAGCGCGGGCTCGACCTCTCGCGGCGCCTGGCGGACATTCGCCGCCGGATCGCGGCGGGCGAAATCGTCCGGCATGTCGCCCACGGCCAGCCCTACTGGGTGCGGGGCGAGTGAGATGCGGAGTTCGCGGCTGGCCGCCGACTACGTCCATCGTGCCGAGGTCCGCGTGCAGGCTCTGCAGGTGCTCTTCGCCGCCGAGAGCTGGGCCGACGTCGTCCGCGAGAGCCAGGAGATCGTCGAGCTCGCCCTCAAGGGACTCCTCCGGGCCCGCGGCATCGAACCGCCGCGGATCCACGACGTGTCCGACGTGCTCGTCGCCGAGCGGGGCCGGCTCCCGGCCGCGCTCGCGGCGGAGATCGAGGCCCTCGCGGAGGCCTCGCGGCGGCTGCGCCGCGACCGCGAGCTGGCCTTCTACGGGGCCGAGGACCTCACGCCCTCTGGCTTCTACAGCCGGCGCGACGCGGAGGAGGCCAAGGCCTGGGCGGAACGCACGGTAGCGCTCGTCGCCCCCCACGTCCCGCACGTCAGCGGGCCGTGACGGCCTCGGGGAACCGGTCCTGGATCGGCTGCACGCCCATCGGCTCGGTGCGCAGGCCCTCCATCGCCCGCACGCAGGCCGCTGCCCATTCTGCCCCTCCGGGAATCGGCTCTCGTTCTCGTAGAGAGGGCTATCGGAGGCGGCCCCGCATGTGGTCGTACTCTGCTATCTGCGGTGCGGGATCCTGTGCCACGGATTCGCGCGGGCCCGGTGCTTGGGATGCGGCCACGCCTTTCTGATCGCGTTTTCCTGCAAGCGCCGAGGCGTGTGCCCGAGCTGCAACGGACGCCGGATGGCGCAGACAGCCGCTCACCTCGCCGACCACGTCATCCCGCCGGTGCCTGTCCGCCAGTGGGTGATTTCGGTGCCCAGGCGATTGCGTGGATATCTCGCCGATCGACCTCAGGCCGTCACGGCCCTGACGAAGATCTTTGTTGACGAGATCGAACGGTCGCTGCTCACGGCCTCGGGGGTCACCGCTGCTGCCGACACGCCGAGTACTTCCCGCCCACGGCTCGGCGCCGTCTCCTTCCTGCACCGCTTCGGCTCAACGCTCAACCGCCACGTGCATCTCCACGCGCGCGTGACCGACGGCGTCTTCGTGCCGGCTGGCGACGCTATGCCGGCGTTCTTGCCAGCGCGACTGATCACTCGAGTCCATCTGGCCGCGCTCATCGAGCGGGTGCGGCGCCGCGTGATCCGGTGGTTCAGGCGGCAGGGTTTTCTCGACGCCCCGGCCGCCGCCGGCATGCTCGCCTGGGAGAACAGCGGGTTTTCGGTGGATGCGAGCGTCCGCATCACACTCATCGACCGCAACGTGCCCAGTTATTTTCAGAGCCTGGAACACCTGCTGCGGTACTGTGCCCGCCCGCCCTTCGCGGTTCATCGGCTCTCCGTGAGCCGCGGTGAAGACGGCCGCATCACTCGCGTTCGCTACGCGCTCCCGCGGCACAAGGCGGGCAACTGGGTCGGCACGGGCCGTTCGCGAACGTCCACGCGGCCAGGGGCCAACGGCGTCGTCGAACTCTCACCGTTCGAGTTTCTCGACCGGCTCGCGGAGTTGGTTCCGCTGCCACGAAAGCATCGGCATCGCTACCACGGGGTGTTTGCGCCAAACCACAAGCTCAGGCCCGCCGTGAAGCCCTGCTCTCACGACACCTCCCGGATCGCGTGGGCCAAACTCATGGCCCACGTGGGCGAAGAGTTTCCACTTGCGTGCCCCAGCTACGGCGGTGACATCCGACTGATCGCGTTCGTCACCGAGCCGGGGCCGATCCGGAAGATCCTGACCCATCTCAACGAACCGGTCGAACCGCCGCCCGTTTCTCCCGCGCGGGGCCCGCCAGCCGACTGGGGCGAGCTCATACAAGTCCATGACGATCGCGACGTCTTTCAGGCGTCGCACGACGAGCTGCCCGCGATCGACATCCGCCGCCTCTGACCGGCGTCGGACGCAAGGCACCAAAGCCTGCGACGGGCGACCTGGAAGACGGTCTGCCCCGAGCGTGAAAAATGCGCCGCTCGACGGGGGTTTGGGAAGGTTGTGGCGATCCACGCCAGCCGCCACCGGGATCACCACCGGCCCCCGCCGACGCTCACCAAAGGCTCGTCAACCCTTCGCTGCTTGTGGAAGTGCCATTGACCGTCCTATCCTTCTGCACCATCGCGCGGATGGGGTCTGCGCGCCCGCCGTCATGTGGCCCGGCCGCCGCACGCTGGCCCCCGTGCACTCCGCGAACGCCAGAGACGAAGAGCCAGCACAAGCCCGCCGCTCAGTGCGGCCAGAGTGCATGTCCGCGGCTCGGGCACAGCCTGGGTCAACTCATAGAGGTCGCCACCGATCAGCACTCCGTTCGCATCCACCGTGCCGGTCAACGCCCGGTTGTACATCCTGATATCACCCATCGATCCGCTGAAATAGGCCGAACCGAACACGCCGGATCCAATCCCCGTTCCCGTATTCCCGTTGCCGGCATGCCCGAGCCATAGGCGGTCGGCCCCCACGGTGATCGCAGATCCGATCGTTCCGCTGATCAGGGCCTCCCGTTTCCCATTCACATACAGCTCGGTGTAACTGTTGTCGGAAAAGACGCCAATGACGTGGTACGTCGTTCCGGGCACCACAGGCGTCGTGCCGTTCGCCCAAATCTGACCGATGCTCGTGATCGCATAATGTGAAAACCTCCCTCCGTTCACCAGCAAAGAGCCATTGTTCGAGTTGATGTCGCCATTGGTGAGCCAGAGGAATGGAGTGCCCGCCGTACCGCTCGGAGTGAGGTAGGCGGAAAACGTGTAGGAGGAAAACCCCGTCTGCATCACCTGCACGTAGTCATTGGCTCCGTCAAAGGCGAGCGCCGTCCCCAGCCACTGCGAATCGTTGGTCGGGAAGTTGATGAGCACTCCGTTGCTGCCGCTGCCGGTGTTCGTCGCGACCGTACCGCTGGTTTCAGTGAAGGCAAGATTGACGACGAGCCCCGAGGTGATGTCGGCGAGGCTGTGGTGCGGGCAGGTGATGAACCCGCCGGCGAAGATGATCAGAGCAGAAGCCAGGCGATGCACGGCACGCATGGAAGGGCCTCCCAGGCACGACCCCACGGAAGCGGAGATCGGGGGTGTTTCGTCCGACCGGCAGCGCGTTGGGATCAAAGAAGGAAACGGATCGAGGCCGCTTCATGGCTGTGTACAGTCGGGCATGGATGCCGTCGAAGGATTCGCGCGGTTTCATCTGCCGGGCCATTCAGGCTTGTTTTGGGCCACCGCTGCCCGGTCGGGCGACAGGACACTTGCGGGGGCATCTGATGCGCAATTCCCACACGGATTGGACGCGCAGCGAGAAATGCCTCACCATGCCTTGGTCGGTCTACACGACGAACCTCCCACCGGCCTCGCGCTGGCCAAATGGATGGTTGGAACCCAATGCCGCCCGAGCAGCCGCTTCAAGACGACACGACCGCCCTGAACAAGCCTGACTGGTGCTTCGAGAACAGCCTGCTGGTCTACACGGCCGCCTATCACCTGAAGCGTGGATACTGCTACGGTTCGGGCTGCCGGCACTGTCCCTATGAGCCCAAGCACGTCGAGGGCCCCGCGGACGTACGCCCATGAACGCCTACCGTGACGCAGACGACGACGAGAGCGACTGGGACGACGACGAGGCTGATGACGGAGACGACTCAGACGAGGAGCCGACGGTCCCCTGCCCCTATTGCCGCCGTGAAATCCTCGAAGAGACGCCGCGGTGCCCGTATTGCGAGCGGTATATCTCCGAGGAAGACCGCGCCGGCCCGAGAAAGCCTCTTTGGGTGATCGCGACGGCCCTGATCTGCCTCGGGATGGCGATCTGGTGGGTGTTCTCGGTGTTCTGAGTCTTGCCCCGAAAACTTCCCCCCGCGAGAGTCGGGCTACCGGGCGAGACGCGAGCAACCCGGCAACGAAGTTCCGCCGCCTTGGCTTGGGGATCAGTTCGAGTCCATCTGGCGATGCTCACCGAGCGGGTGCGACGCCGGTTCGTCCGCTGGTTGCTACGGAAGAGACTCCTCGACGCCGCCGACATGCTCGCCTGGGAGAACAGCGGGTTTTCGGTGGATGCGAGCGTCCACATCACGCTCATCGACCGCGACGTGCCCGGTTATTTTCAGAGCCTGGAACACCTGCTGCGGTACTGTGCCCGCCCGCCCTTCGCACTCGAGCGGCTTTCAGACCTCGTGCCGCCTGCCGCGACGGGCGGGCGTAGGGGCGACGGTCGTGCCGCCGGCGGCTGTTGCGACCCACATGAAAAGCCGCGCTCACACGACACCTCCCGACGCAAGAGGCCAAACTCATGGCCCGCGTGGGCGAAGAGCTTCCACTCGAGTGCTCGGGGGGCGGCGGCGACATCCATCGGAGATGAAACGGCCGGCAGGAGCCGGCGCACCTCGAACCGGAGGTTCGTAGCGAAGAAGGCCACGATGGCTTCGCCCGCGTGAAGTCAGCCCCTCTTGCCCCGCACGTCAGCGGGCCGTGACGGCCTCGGGGAACCGGTCCTGGATCGGCTGCACGCCCATCGGCTCGGTGCGCAGGCCCTCCATCGCCCGCACGCAGGCCTCGGCGGCCGGCAGCGTCGTGATGCAGGGCACCCCGTAGAGCACGCTCGCCGCGCGGATCCGGCCTTCGTCCGTCCGCGCGCCTTTGCCCCGCGGCGTGTTGAAGATCAGCTGCACCGTGCCGTCGATGAGGTGGTCGATCAGGTTCGGATGCCCCTCCTGGAGTTTCTTCACCGTCTCCACCGGAATGCCGGCCTCTGCGAGCGTGCGGGCCGTGCCCGACGTGGCCAGGAGCTCGAAGCCGAGGGCTTGAAGCCGCCACGCGAGCCCCACCATCGAATCCTTCGCCTGCTGGCTCGCCACGCTCAGGAAGATCCGTCCCTTCTCCGGCAGGAAGATCCCGGCGGCGATCTGGCTCTTGGCAAACGCGATGCTGAACCGGTCGCTCACGCCCATCACCTCGCCGGTGCTCCGCATCTCCGGCCCGAGCGCGATGTCGACGCCGGCGAACTTCACGAACGGGAACACGCTCTCCTTGACGCTCACGTGGGCCGGCACCGGATCGGCCGTGATCCCCTGCTCCGCGAGGCTCCACCCGCCCATGATCTGCCCCGCCATCACCTTCACGGCCACCTTCGCCACCGGCATCCCCGTGGCCTTGGCCACGAACGGCACGGTGCGGCTGGCCCGCGGGTTGACCTCGATCACGTACAGCGCGGGGCGGCCGTCCTCCTTCTTGACGGCGAACTGCACGTTCATCAGCCCCACCACGCCCAGGCTCCGGGCGAGCCCCGTGGCGGCGGCCTTGATCTCGGCGACCACCTCGGCCGACAGGCTGTGGGGCGGGATGCAGCAGGCCGAGTCGCCCGAATGCACGCCCGCCTCTTCGATATGCTCCATCACGCCGGCCACGATCACGTCGCGGCCGTCGGCGATGCAGTCGACATCGACCTCGATGGCGTCCTCGAGAAACCGGTCGATGAGCACCGGCTGCCCCTGGGCCACGGCGAACGCCTCGGCCACGTAGCGCTCGAACTGGGCGTTGTCGTAGCAGATCTCCATCGCGCGGCCGCCGAGCACGAAGCTGGGCCGCACGAGCGACGGATAGCCGATCCGGGCCACCTCGCGGCGGGCCTGCTCGAGCGTGCGGGCGATGCCGCTGGCCGGCTGCTTGAGATCGAGCCGCTCGAGGAGCGCCTTGAACTGCTCGCGGTCTTCCGCCTGGTCGATCGTGTCGACGGTCGTGCCGATGATCGGCAGGCCCGCGGCGTGGAGCGCCCGGGCGAGGTTGAGCGGCGTCTGGCCGCCGAGCTGAACGATCACGCCATCGGGCTGGATCCGGTCGGCGATGTTGAGCACGTCCTCGCAGGTGAGGGGCTCGAAGAACAGCATGTCGCTCGTGTCGTAGTCGGTGCTCACCGTCTCGGGGTTCGAGTTCACCATCACGCTCTCGATCCCCATCTCGCGGAGTGCGAAGCTCGCATGGCAGCAGCAGTAGTCGAACTCGATCCCCTGCCCGATCCGGTTCGGCCCGCCGCCGAGGATCATCACCCGCTTCCTGCCGGGCTCCTTCGGCCGAGTCTCGTCCTCCTCCTCCCAGGTCGAGTAGTAGTAGGGCGTCTGGGCCTCGAACTCGGCGGCGCAGGTGTCGACCGCCTTGTAGGTCGCGAGGATGCCGCGCCGCTTGCGGTCGTCGCGCACCTCGAGCTCCGCGGCGCCGAGCATCACGGCCAGCTGCCGGTCGGAGAAGCCAAACTGCTTCGCCCGCCGGAGCGTGGCGTCGTCCACCGCGGCGAGCGAGCCGAGCGCGCGGAGCAGGCTCTCCATTTCCACGAGCTGCTGCAGCTGGTCGAGAAACCACGGGTCGATCGCGGTGAGTTCGTGGAGCTCGGCGACCGTCATCCCGGCCTTGATCGCATAGCGGAGATACCAGACGCGGTCGGGGTCGGGGGTGGCCACCCTGGCCCGGATGTCGTCGGGCGACGGCTCGGCCGGGGTGCCCCAGAGGTCCTTGTGGTCGCAGCCGAACCCGAAGCTGCCCACCTCCAGGCCCCGCAGAGCCTTCTGAAACGCCTCCTTGAACGTGCGGCCGATCGCCATCGTCTCGCCCACGCTCTTCATCTGCGTGGTCAGCCGGCTGTCGGCCTCGGGAAACTTCTCGAACGCGAACCGTGGCACCTTCACCACCACGTAGTCGATCGACGGCTCGAAGCAGGCCTTCGTCTTCCGCGTGATGTCGTTGGGCAGCTCGTGGAGCCGCCAGCCGACGGCGAGCTTGGCCGCGATCTTCGCGATCGGGAAGCCCGTGGCCTTGCTCGCCAGCGCGGAGGAGCGGCTCACCCGCGGGTTCATCTCGATCACGATCATCCGGCCGGTCTTCGGATCGACCGCGAACTGGATGTTCGATCCGCCCGTGGCCACGCCGATCGCCCGGATCACGGCGAAGCTCGCGTCGCGCATCCGCTGATACTGCTTGTCGGTGAGCGTCAGGGCCGGGGCCACGGTGATCGAGTCGCCGGTGTGCACGCCGCAGGGATCGAAGTTCTCGATCGAGCAGATGATGACGGCGTTGTCGTCGGCGTCGCGCATCACCTCCATCTCGTATTCCTTCCAGCCGAGGATCGATTCCTCGACGAGCACCTCGCCCACAGGGGAGAGGTCGAGGCCGCGCTGCACCTTGGTGTCGAACTCCTCGCGGTTGAAGGCCACGCCCGAGCCTGAGCCACCGAGCGTGAAGCTCGGGCGGATCACCGCGGGCAGGCCGATCTCGGCAAGCACCTCGCGGGCCTCTGCCAGGCTCTTCACGATCCGGCCCCGGCAGGTCTCGAGGCCGATCTTCCGCATCGTTTCCTTGAAGATCTCGCGGTCCTCGCCGCGCTTGATGGCGGCCGCGTCGGCCCCGATCATCTCCACGCCGTGCTTGGCGAGGATCCCGCGCCGCTCGAGCTCCATCGCGAGGTTGAGGGCCGTCTGGCCGCCGAGTGTGGGCAGCACGGCGTCGGGCTTCTCGGCCTCGATCACCTTCTCGAGCATCTGCCAGGTGAGCGGCTCGATGTAGGTCCGGTCGGCCGTGCCGGGGTCGGTCATGATCGTGGCCGGATTGGAGTTCACGAGCACGACGCGGTAGCCGTCTTCCCGCAGCGCCTTGCAGGCCTGGGTGCCGGAATAGTCGAACTCGCAGGCTTGGCCGATGACGATCGGGCCGGAACCGATGAGCAGGATCGTGTGGAGGTCGTCGCGACGGGGCATCGGGCGCTCGGGCGTGGAAAAAACAAATTTCCCGAACGTAGCATCCCCGCCCCTCGACCGGCAACGACCGGCTACAATCCTCGCGAATCCGTCGGCCCTCCGCCGCCGTCCCCTCCCCGGAGTGACCACGCCGCCATGTCGATCCCCACGCCCGCGCTCGATGCTATCCGCGACGCCCTGTCCGACGACCTCAAGGACATCCGCCTCAACCTCTCAAGCGTGCTCTCGGGCGAAAACCTGCAGCCGGCCCAGGCCCTCGGGATCGCCCTGGCCTCGGCCCGGTTCGTGCGGGCCGGGGCCCTCGTGGCCGCCCTCGAGGCCGACATGCGCGCGGGCCTCGGCGACGCCGCGGCGGCCGTGATCTCCGACGCCGTCGCCGCGGCGGGACTGATGGCGATGAACACCGTCTATTACCGGTTTCGCCACATGCTGGGGAAGGAATCCTACGAGGCCCGCCCCCCGCGGCTGCGGATGAGCCGCATGGTGCAGCCGGCCACCACGAAGGCCGACTTCGAGCTCATGAGCCTCGCCTGCGCCGCCCTCGCCGGCTGCGAACTGTGCATCAAGAACCACGAGGCCAGCCTCGTGCATCTCGGCGTGAGCGAAGACGCCTGCCACGACGCCGTCCGCATCGCGGCGGTGATCAACGCCGCCGCCCAGTGACGTAGGACAGGCTTCAGCCTGTCATGCCCCGTTTGTGGCATGCCGGCTTCGGGCTCCCCGTATCCCGTCGCCGGACGTTCACTGCGGCCCTCCAGGCCTCCGTTCACTCGACTCCGGCTGCGCTGCGCCATCCATGGCTGCGCTTGCCTGCGTACGCCTGCTCCGGGACACGGGGAGCCCGAAGCCTCCTC
>JBJSZP010000559.1:0-3999 GCA_046090365.1 Planctomycetia bacterium | reverse complement strand
AAGCTCGCCGAGGGGATCGACGCCCTCGTCCTCGACGTGAAGTGCGGTGACGGCGCGTTCATGACGAGCGAGGCCGACGCCCGGGCCCTCGCCGCGAGCATGGCCTCGATCGGCCGGGCGCTCGGCACGCCGGTGCGGGCGTTGCTCACGCGGATGGACGAACCGCTCGGCCGTACGGTTGGCAACGCGCTCGAGGTGAAGGAATCGATCGCCTGCCTGCGGGGCGAGGGCCCGGCCGATCTCGTGGATCTCTCGCTCGACCTCGCCGCCGAGATGCTCCTGCTCGGCGGGGCGGCGGCCGACCTTCCCACGGCCCGCGACCGCTGCCGGCGGGCGATCGCCGACGGCTCGGCGCTCGAGCGGTTCCGCCGCGTGATCGCCGCGCAGGGGGGCGAGCCGCGCGTGTGCGACGATCCCGGCGGCGTCCTGCCGCGGGCCGCCACGGTGACGCCGTTTCGGGCCGACCGCGCGGGCGTGGTCGCACGGCTGCGGGCCTGGCCGATCGGCCAGGCGTCGATGCTCCTCGGAGCGGGGCGGCGCACGGTCGATGCCGCCATCGACCCAGCCGCCGGGATCGTGATCGTGCGCGGGCTCGGCGAACGCGTCGCGGCCGGCGACGTGATCGCCGAACTGCACTCGAATCCGGCGCACGCTGCCGGACTGCCCGCGGCCCTGGATCTGCTGCGCGAGGCCTGCGAGATCGGCCCCGCCGCCCCGCCCGCCCGGCCGATCGTGATTGACCGGCTCGCGTAGGTGCGCAGGGCACGCCGTAACCCCGTCGCTTCCGCTCCGGGCTTTGTGGAGACACTGGCCGCCTGGTACTTCCGCTCCGGGCTTTGTGGCGGACGCCCGCGGCCCCGGGCTGCGTCACTCGACGTGGCGGCAGCGGACGAGCGTGCGCACGGCGAAGGCGGTGCCGTATTGCGTGTGGTAGTCGTAGAACGGGTAGTCCCACCAGCAACCGTTGGGCTCCTGGATCGCGAGCATGATCCGGGCGAGCTGGTCTTGGAGCATCGGCCGGTCGGCCGCGGGCAGCATCTCCAGGCACAGCGCCGCGTAGAAGTGGCCGTAGAAGAAGAAGTAGCCGGCCACTGCGAACCACGATTCGTGCGGGATCGGCTTCTTCCGCCCGAGATCGAGCCAGCCGTTGCGGGCCACGATCCGCTCGAGCCAGGTGCGGATCGCGGCGTCGGTGAGCGTGGGGTCGCCGAGCCGGCGGAGGGCCGCATTGCAGGCCTGCGAGCGGCCGACGCTCCCGCCCGGGAGGTTCACCGGATGCTCCGGCCGATACTTGAGATACTCGCCGTAGATGTAACTGCGGTCGGGCTTCGTCTGCCGCTTGATCGACTCGAGGCCGCGGTCGAAGAGTTTCTGCGGCACGTCCACGCCGAGATCGCGGGCGTCGGCGAGCGCAAGCAGGACCGTCGCGGTGGTGAAACTGTTGGGGCTCGCCGCCGGCTTGCGGCTGCCGATCCGGAAGTCGTAGTAGCCCCAGCCGCCGTCGACCGATTCGTAGCGGTCGAGCAGTTCCACCTGGCCGGCGATGCAGTCTTTCAACTTCGCCTGCAGGCCCGGATCGGCGGCGGCACGGCGGTGGAGCAGGGCGAGGGCCTCGATGCCGTAGGCGTGGCCCCAGACGTTGTAGAGCGTGTCGGGCGTGGCCCGCCGGAGGTCCGGAAGATGCTCGAGCAGCCACGCCTGCGCCCGGTCGATCGCCGCCGCGACAATCTGGGAGGCATCGCCCGACTCGATGAGCGCCGCGATGCACAGGCTCGTCGTCGCGCCGCGAAACGCATGGTGGGCGCCCGGGGGCGGCGCGTAGATGTCGACGCCCCCCTTCGTGTTGTTTGCCGAGCCCCACGACCCGTCGGGCCGCTGGCATCCGAGCAGGAAGGCCACGCCCCGCGCAATCCCGGCCTCGAGTTCCTCCGCGGGCACGGGCTCCACGGGCTCGGCCTGCGGCCCGACCTCGGCGGCTCGAAACCGATCCGCCACGGTCGCGGGCGGCTCGTCGCCGTGGGCCGGCCACGGAACTGCGACACCGAGGCACACCGCCGCCCACGCGACGCAGAGCACGGCGGCCGCACGGACGACGATCACGCTGCTCATCCCTTCGCCGGCGCCGCGGGCGTCGCGGCGGCGGGCTTCTCGGCCGGCTTGGCGTCGGCCGCGGGCGGCTTGGACTCGGCTGGCTTTTCCGCATCCTTGGAGTCGCCGTTTCCTGCGGCCTTGTCGGTGCCCTTGGGCTTCTCGTCGGCCTTCGGCTTCTCGGTGAGGATCACGTCGCCGAGCGAAAGCCCCGCGGTGATTTCGATGAGTTCATCATTGGCGCGGCCGACGGCGACCGACCGCTTCCGCGGTTCCTGGCCGTCTGTAGCGACGTACACAAACCGGGCATCGTCGTCGAGCGGCTCGCTGAACACGGCCTTCCTCGGCACGGCGAGCGCGTCGGGCCGGCTCTCCACGACCACGCGGGCATCAGCCTCCATCCCGGCTGCGAGCCGCGGGTGCTCCTCCGCGAGATCGAGCACGGCGTCGAACCGGCCGGCCGCCACCGGCACCGGCGACACGCTCCGCACCCGCGCGGCGAGCCGCATGTCGGGAAACGCCCTGGGCACGACCTTCGCCGGATAGCCGACCGTCACCCGGGCGAGATCCTTCTCGGGCACGGCAGCCCGGAGGGCGAGTTTGCCTGGCCCGATCACCGTCATGATCGTGTCGCGAGCGTCGATCTGGCCGCCGGGCCGCAGCCGGCCGGCCGCCGCGTCGGCCTCCGTCCACTTCCCCTGCCGCCACTTGCCGTAATACACGACGCCATCGGCCGGAGCCCGGATCGGCATCCGTTCCCGCTCCGCCTTGAGTTCCGCGAGATTCTCGGCCCCCTTCCGCTGCTCGTTCCGCGCCTTGTCGAGCTCCAACCGCTGCTTCTCGAGGGCCATCGGCAGCCCAGCCTGCGCCTTCTCGAAATCGAGCTCGGAGGTCTTGGCGAGCGTGTCGAGAAACTCACGCCGCCGCGGTAGGTCGAACCCGGCCACGCGCTCATGGCGGTCGCGGGTGAGGACGGCATTGAACCGGGCCATCTCCGCCTCGAACCGGGCCCGCTTGAGCACGATCTCCTCGGTCTCCTCCGTGAGATCGTCCTGCTCGTACATCTTCTCGAGCTGGGCGAGCTCCTCCTCGGCGTTCGCCAGGAAAAACTCGGCCGCCTTGAGCTGCTTGTCGTTGGACGCGACGGCGAGCTCGGCCTCCTTCGCCTCTTAGCGCTTCACGTCCTCCTGAATCATCCGCCGCGCGCGGGCCGCCACCTCGAGCTGAAGCGGCGTCGACTTCTCGAGCAGCTTCACCTCCCGTTCGAGCAGGCCGAGCGCGACCGTGGCCAGCCGGCCCGACATCTCGAGATCGCGGATCGTCTCGTCGAACTTCTCCGTGTCGAGCCGAATCAGCACGTCGCCCTTGCCGACGCGGGTCCCGTGCGGCACGGCCTCCTCGACGACCAGCTGCGTCCAGCGCCGCATGTCGGGCCGCACCTCGACGAGCTGGGGCGGCTCGAACGTGCCCTCGATCTTCGCCTCGAGCCGGAAGGGCACGGGCTTCACCGTGTACGTCGCCGGCTCGGCGGCCGCGACCCGCAGGGACATCACCAGGGCGACGAGCACGATCACAACGCGACACGCTGACATAGGGATTCCTGCGGCGAACAGCACCGTTCCTCCTGCAACGCTAAACCGCCGCGTGCCACGCGTCAAACACGGGCTGTTTCCGTACGCGCCGGCTCGTGGCTGCCCAGACCCCGCGTGGGACAAGCTTCGGGCTGTCATGTGGAATAGGCTTTAGCCCGTCATGCCTCAGCACAGGCGCGCCGGCTCGTGACTGCCCAGACCCTCTCGCCGGACGTTCGCCTCAGCCCTCCAGGCTTCGGCTCTCTGCATGTCCGCTTCGCTTTCGCCATCCATGGCTGCGCTCGCTCCCATAGCCCGCTCGAGGGCATGGGCAGCCCCG
>JBJSZP010000558.1:0-2928 GCA_046090365.1 Planctomycetia bacterium | reverse complement strand
GACTTCGCCGCCTGGATCCATGACAAGCCGGCCGTCAAGGCCGTGCTCCGCTCCGCGATGGACCTGGCCATCGAGTCGCAGGCCCGCTAGCCATGCCGTCGTTCGGAGTGATCCTCGCCGCGGCCGGCCAGAGCAGCCGCTTCCAGGACGCCAACTACAAGAAGCCGTTCGCCCCGCTCGCCGGCCGCGCGGTCTGGCTCCATTCGGCCGAAAAATTTCTCGAGCGCGACGACGTGAAGCAGGTGGTGATCGTCGTCGCCCCCGAGGACCGCGACGCGTTCGTGGAAAAGTTCGGCGCGAATCTCGCGTTCATGGGCGTGACGCTCGCCACGGGCGGCGGGCATCGGGCCGACTCCGTGAGGAACGGCCTGGAAAAACTTGGGCCCGAGGTCGATATGGTCGCGATCCACGACGCCGCCCGCCCCTGCATCGCGTCGGCGTGGATCGATCGGGTGTTCGAGGCCGGTGCCCGCACCGGCGCGGCGATCCTGGCGACGCCGGTGGTGAGCACGCTCAAGCGGGTCGGCCCCGACGGCACGATCCAGGGCACCGTCGACCGCACGGGACTGTGGGAGGCCCAAACGCCGCAGGTGTTCGCGCGGGCCCTGCTCGAGAAGGCCTACGCGACCCGCGCCGGCGACCAGCCCACCGACGAAGCCCAGCTCGTTGAGTCGCTCGGCCAGAAGGTGACGGTCGTGACCGGGTCGCCGATCAACCTCAAGATCACGGCGCGCGACGACCTGCGCCTGGCCGAGCAGGCGCTCAAGGCCCTCCCGAAGCCGAATCTGTCGGGCCCGGCCCACCCTTTCGCCGGCGACGACGTGTGGCGGTGATCCCATGACGACGGACCTGCTCTCCGACTTCGAGGCCCGTGGGCTGGTGCACCAGGCCACGGATGCCGCGGCGCTGCGGGCCTGGCTCGCCACGCCCGGCCGGCGCGTCTACGCGGGCTTCGACCCCACGGCCGACAGCCTCCACGTCGGGCACCTCGTGGCCCTGATGCTGCTCCGCCGCGTCGCCGCCGCGGGCCACGAGCCGGTGGCTGTGCTCGGCGGGGCCACCGGCATGATCGGCGATCCGAGCGGTCGCAGCGAGGAACGAAACCTCCTCTCGCCGGCGGAACTCGCCGCGAACGTGGCCGGCGTCGACCGGCAGATCCGCGGGCTGCTCGAGAGCACCGGCCGCACCGTGCACGTGGTCAACAACGGCGACTGGATGCGCGGCGTCGGCTACCTCGAGTTCCTCCGCGACGTGGGCAAGCACGTGCCGCTCGCCCAGATGCTCGGCAAGGACTCGGTGAAGAGCCGCCTCGATCGCGACGGTGGCCTGTCATACACCGAATTCAGCTACATGCTGCTCCAGGCCTGGGACTTCGTGCACCTTTCCGACACGCTCGATTGCCGCGTGCAGATCGGCGGCAGCGACCAGTGGGGCAATATCACGGCCGGCATCGAACTCGGCCGACGGCTGCGCGGCCGCGACCTCCACGGCATCACCTGCCCGCTGCTCACGAAGAGCGACGGCACGAAGATGGGCAAGACCGCCGCGGGCGCGATCTGGCTCGACCCCCGCCGCACGAGCCCCTACCGGTTTTATCAATACTGGATCAACCTCGACGACGACGACGCGGGCCGCTGCGTCGAGCGGCTCACGGAGCTCTCACTTGCCGAGATCCGCGGCCTCGCCGACCTCCGGGCCGCGAACCCGGCCGCCCGCGACACGCAGAAGCGGCTCGCAGAGGAACTCACCCGGCTCGTGCACGGCGAGGCGGGCCTGGCCGCAGCCCGGCAGGCGACGGCGATCTTCTTCGGTGCCGAGATCGGCGGCCTCGACGACGCGACGCTCGCCGAAATTTTCGCCGACGTCCCGAGCCGCGAGTTTTCGCGGGGCATGCTCGACGGCGCCGGCCTGCCGCTCATCGACGCGTTCGAGGCCACGGGCCTCGCGGCCACGAAATCCGCCGCCCGGCGCACGATCGAGCAGGGGGGCGCCTACGTCAACAATCGCCGGGTTTCCGACGTTGCCCACCGGCTGACGGCCGGCGACCTGGGTGGCTCGTCCACGCTCGTCCTGCGTTCCGGAAAGAAGTCGTACGCCTTGGCCCGCTTCGTGTGATCCCCCGTGGGACAGGCTTCAGCCCGTCACTCCGATGCACACCGCTCGTTTTCTCCTCGTCATCGTCACGCTGCTCGGCCTCGCGCCGCTCGCGGCGTCGTACGCCGCCGAGCCCACGACCGTGGGCAAGGTGACGTCGCTCGCCGACCGGCTGAAGACGGGCCTCAGGGCCCGGCGTCCGGAGGAGACCGAGTTCCTCGACCGGGTCGCACATCTCGTGCGCACCGGCGAACTGCCGGCCAAAGTCGTCGACTCGACGTATCTGTGGGCGCTCCAGCGGCAGCAGAAGCATCCCTACCCGCTCTTCGAGCGGGCCCTCCGCATCCAGGCCGACCGCCTCGGCGTCGAGCTGTGACGTCACGCGCCGGCTCGGCATCCTGCCGACCGTCGCTTGGTGGGCCTCCGCCCGCTGGAGTTCACCCGGCCCTCCGGGCCTGGCGGTGATCCCCTGTGTGAGCGGCGCTCACCCGCCCGCAACGAAGCCCGGAGCGGAAGCGACGGGGTCATGCGTGTGGCGATGCATTCTCGGCACCCCCGGGCTCCCGCCCGGGGCTTGTCGGAGAGCGCGGCAACGCCCGTCCTACGTGGCAAGCAACTCGACGATCCGTGGATCGGCGAGTGATTCGGCCACGAATCGCGCGCCGGTGAAGTCGTGCCGCCGGCTGTGAGCACCTGGCACCGCCACCACCACCGCCCCGGCAGCCACGGCCGCGCGGCAGCCGTTCTCGGAGTCCTCGAACACGAGCATTTCCGATGGGGCGACGCCCAACTGCACCGCCGCACGTTCGTAGATTTCCGGATGCGGCTTGCCGT
>JBJSZP010000557.1:0-1706 GCA_046090365.1 Planctomycetia bacterium | reverse complement strand
CGTCGAGACTCAGCTTTCCTCTCGGGTGATGATGGGGAAGTTGTGGCGTTCGCCGCGGCCCTGCAAGGGGTAGTCCTTCCGCAGCGGGTGGGCGGTGAACTCCTCGGGCATCACCAGGCGACGGAGGTCCGGGTGGCCCTCGAAGCGGATGCCAAACAGGTCCCAGACCTCGCGCTCGAGCCAGTTCGCACCCTCCCACAGCGGCACCACGCTCGGCACCGCGGGCTCGGGATCGTCGACGAACACCCGCACGGTGAGCCGCTGGTTCGTGGCCGTGTTGGCGAGGAGATACACGAGGCCGTAGCGATGCTTCGCCCCCTTGTATTCGAGGTAGTCGACGCAGGTGACGTCGAAGAGCAGGTCGAAGCCGTGGTCTTTCAGCAGCCGGAAGGCGTCGAACGCCACGGCCACGGGAAGCACCACGCGGGTCTGGCCACGATAGACCGATGGCTCCACGGGCCCGAAACGCTCGGCGAGCGCGGCGACCACGTCGTCGACAGCGGGGGGCGTGAGGGGCATGAAGTCCTGGGGGTGCTGGATCGAGGGAAGGGAATCAGGTGCGGGCAGACGACGCCTCGGCGGCGGCGGCGAGCTCCCGCTGGAGGACGGGGTTGCGGGCGGCATCGATCGAGAGCGGGGCGGCGATCTCGACCAGGGCCCGCTTGCGGGCCTGCCGGCCGGCGGTGTCGAACTCGCGGCCCGTGATCGTGCCCTCGCGCTGGATCTTGTCCTGGAGGTCGATGATCGCCTGGATCAGCTGCTCGGGCCGCGGCGGGCAGCCGGGCACGTACATGTCGACGGGGATGAAGCGGTCGATGCCCTGCACGACGGCATACGTGTCGAACACGCCGCCGGTGCTCGCGCAGGCGCCCATCGAGATGCACCACTTCGGCTCGTGCATCTGCTGCCAGATCCGCTGGAGCACCGGCAGCATCTTCATCACCACGCGGCCGGCCACGATCATCAGGTCGCACTGCCGCGGGCTGAAGCGAAACACCTCGGCCCCGAATCGGGCCAGGTCGTGCTTGCTCGCGCCGGTGGCCATGAGCTCGATGCCGCAGCAGGCCGTGGCGAAGGGCATCGGCCAGAGGCTGTTCTTGCGGCACCAGTTGGCCAGTTCATCCAGCTTGCTGACGAACACGTTCTCGGGCAGTTCGAGTTTCGGAGAGTCTACCGCCATCGAAACACCCCCTTTCGCCAGTCGTAGGCGAAGCCCACGATCACGAGCGCCACGAAGAGCATCGCCCCCGCAAACACGAGCCCGCGGGAAGACACGAGCCCTCCGGCCACCGCCGCATCGACGCCGGCCTGCGACCGGCTGGCGACCGCCCACGGATAGAGAAACAACAGTTCGACGTCGAACACGAGGAACGTGATCGCCACGAGGTGGAACCGCACGTCGAACCGCCGCCGTGTGTCGTGGATCGGGTCCATGCCGCTCTCGTACGGCATCTCCTTCACGGCCCCGGACCGCCGCGGGCCCACGAGCTGCGCGAACACCACGAGCCCCACCGAGACGGCGGCCGCGATCGCGACGAACAGCAGGACCGGGAGGATGGCGTCCATGGTGGGCTCGGGTGCGGTCGGCGGGCGGCGGCGGAGGTCGCCGACCGTAGCCCGGCGGGACCCCGCACGTGGGAAAATCGGCCGCGGGAGGCCACTTCGTGAAATCTGTCACGAAGTGGCGGCCCAAAAAAGCCGGGGGC